>SKXI01000100.1 GCA_007128515.1 Halococcaceae archaeon
CACGCGGGCCACGTCCACAAACTCGGCGTCGGCGAGTACCACGGGGTGCGGATCGTCAACAGCGCGTGCTGGCAGGCACAGACCGACTTCCAGCGGAGCGTGAACATCGATCCGGACGTCGCCTACGCTGTCGTCCTCGACCTGGACACGCTCTCGTTGACCGCCCGATCGTTCTCCTAGTCCTCGTCGAACCGGTCCCGGCACTCCCAGCTACAGAACGCGTAGAGTTCGACCGATCCGTCCTCGTCGACCTCGGTGGTGACCGGGTGCCAGGCGGTCGTCTCGATCGAACCCCCACAGTGCGTACAGCGGTCGGCGCGGGACGCGGGCTCTCCGACGTGGTCGGTGTTCGGTGTCATTACTCTCGGAGGCCAGCGTGCTTCGAACCCGACACGGACCCGTCGGGGGTGACGAGGACTCGACCGTCGCCGTTGACCACGACCTCACAGCCGGCCATCGAGAAACTGATCTCGAGGGATCGTGGGGGCGAGTCGTTCGCGGACCAGAGGTCCGCGAGCGCGTCCGGCTCGATCACGTCGTAGAGCTTGGGCTCCAGGTCGAGCGGGTGTACCCCGTGGGCGTCCGCGACCGCGTTCACGACGACCGTACAGATCTCCTCGGTTCCGACGTCTCGTTCGACCGTCCCCACGTCCATACCGTCACGCAGACGTGCCGGCCGGTTCAACCTCGCCGTTATACAGTTAGCCGGACGGTACGGACGGCGCTATACAGTTAGCCATACCCTCGGCCGTCCGTCGTTCGGACGTATCCCCGCTGCGGGACGGCGAGAACGTTCTCACGACTCCGGCCGACGGTATCACTCACTGTCGGTTCCGCCGTCGACGAGCCCGTCGAGCAGGCGTCGGCTCCCCACGCGGAGGTGGCGGTGGAAGGTCGGCTGGGAGATGCCGAGGTCGGCGGCGAGCTCCTGGCCGGAGCGCTCGCGTGGCCACTCGAAGTAGCCCTCCCGGTAGGCGGTCGTGAGGATCTCACGCTGTCTGTCGGTGAGCGACGCGAACGGGTCGACCCCGTCGGCGACCGCCGACCGCTCCCCGTCGCGGCGGGCGTGGAGGTCGACATCGGGGTGGACGGTTCGGAGACGCTCGACGAACGCGCGGACGTCGGTCCCCGGCGCGAGTTCGGTGATCACCCGCATCTCGCCGTCCGGTTCGGTGACCAGTCGTCTCGGACGGGCGCCGAGGGCGGCGAGCCGTGCCGCGATCGTGGATCCGGTCGTGACGACGACGAACGACCGATCGTCGGCGTTCGCGTCGACGCGCTCGATCCCTGGTGTCGCCTCGATCCGCCGTCGGAAGCCCTCGTCCGGGGTGGTCTCGAGACCGACGACGAGCCGGGTGGTGCCCTCCGGACCGAGTTCGCTCTCGGTGCACTCGACGGGACAGCCCGCGGCGACGGCGACACCTCGCAGCGGGCAGTCGACGTCGTCGAGCCGAAGGTCGAGTTCGATCACCCGGTCCGCGAGCAACGTCCGCCTGGTCTCGACCGCGGCGATGGCGTAGGCCACGTCGTGGCCGAGGTCCGCGAACTCCTCGTCGATCCCTCCGTCGAAGGCACCGGGGTGGTCGGCGTAGACGCTCAACACGCCGTAGCTGACCCCGTCGTACGCCAGCGGGACCGAGAGGACGGACTGGAACCCCTCGGCGAGCGCGGTCGCCCGCCAGGACTCGCCGCGGAGCTTCGAGGAGACGTTCGGAACGACCGCGAGCCTTCCCTCGGTGGCGGCTCGGTGTGACGGCTCGCCGGCGAAGCCGCCCGCCTCGAGGCGATCGAGGTACGTCCTGCTCTCGCCCGCCCAGCGGTCGACCTCGAGGTGACCGTTCGGTCCGGTCCGACCGATCCAGGCGAGCGGGAACCCGGCGTCGACCAGACGCTCGGGGACGAGGCGTTCTATCTCCTCCCTCGTGTCGGCTCCCAACAGCGCTGCGCCGACGTCCCGGGTCGTCTCGACGGCGTGGTTGAGCCGTTCGAGACGGGCGGTCCGTCGTCCGAGCTCATCGTCGCGCTCCCCGATGGCCTCCTCGCGCTCGACGCGGTCGAGCGCCGCGCTCGTCGTCTGTGCGAGCAGTTCGACGAGGGTGACGCTCGCGTCCGCTGGGTCGGTCACGGGGGTGACGACGACGCCGTGGCGGCCGATCGGTGCGACCAGTATCGACTCCTCGCCGTCGTCGAGGACGCGGCACTCGCCGTCCAGAAACGCCCGCCAGATACGCGGATCGGCCCGCCCGGCGACCTGGCCGTCCGAGACCGGTTCGAGGACGTTCCGTCCGTCGTCGAACCGCGAGATCCGGAACTCGCCGAGTCCGATCACGTCGGTCGCCGCCTCGGTCGCGAGCGAGAAGACGGCCGACGCCGTCTCGGCGTAGAGCAGGTCGCTCGTCATCTCGTAGAGCGCGGTCAACGTCCGCTCGAAGCGTTTTCGCTCGGTGACGTCGTGGAAGTAGACCGAGAGCCCGCTCTCGCCGGGGTAGGCGGCGACCTCGAACCACCGGTTCCGGTCCTCGTAGTGCCATTCGACGGTAACCGGCTCCCGCGAGTCGACCGCACGCTCGAACGCCTCCTCCGCGGGCGACCCGTGGACGGGGGGGAAGACCTCCGAGAGTGGGCGACCGTGTCGTTCCCCCTCGTCCAGACCGAACAGCTCGACGGCCCGCTCGTTGCAGTAGGTGAGACGCTCTCGGCCGTCGAGCGCGAAGACCGCCTCCGAGATCCGGGAGAAGACCGCAGCGAGTTCGTCCTCGAGACGCACGCGATCGGTCACGTCCGAGAGCGTCACGGTCACCTCCTCGACGGCCCCCTCCTCGGAACGCGGGGCGGCGTTGACCGAGAGGTAGACCGTCGTCCCGTCGGGCCGCCGCACGGTGTGTTCCTCGTCGAACAGCGGCTCCCCGTCCTCGAACACCCGTTCGACCGGGAGCCGATCGGACGGGAGGGGCTCGCCGTCGAACGTCGTGATCTCCCACGCCGCGTCGTCGTAGGAGAGGTCGGTCATCTGCTCGGCCGACCGACCGAGGATTTCCTCGGCCCGTGCGTTCGCCAGGACGACACCCTCCCGATCGAAGACCAGGACGCCGGTCGGGAGCGTCTCGACGACCGTCTCGAACCGTTCGAGTTCGCGCGTCCGCCGACGTCGCTCGGTGACGTCGCGGAAGTAGACGGAGAGGCCGGTCTCGTCGGGGTAGGCGTTGACCTCGTACCAGGCGTCGAGGGGCTCCGGGTAGTACTCGACGAACGAGGTCGGTTCGCCCGTCTCCATCGCCCGGCGGTACTCCGTCTCGAACGCCGTTCCCAGCGCGTCAGGGAACTCCTCCCAGACGGTCTTCCCGACGAGTTCCCGCCCGTCGGACCCGATCGATCGCTCGGCCTGTTCGTTGAGGTACGTGAACCGCCACCGCTCGTCGATCCCGAAGAACGCGTCCGTGACCCGTCCCAGTAGTGCGTCGAGTTCGGTCTCGAGGCGGACCCGCTCCGTGACGTCCTCGAAGGTCACGAGTACGCCGTCGCTCCCGTCGGAGAGCGGCATCGGTGCCGCGCTGACCGAGAGGCTGATCCGGCCACCGCCGGGGCGCGCGAGGCAGACCACCTGCTCCTCGACGCGCTCCTCTCCGTCCTCGACGCGCGCGAACGGGAGTTCGTCCGGGGAGAGGGGCTCCCCGCTCACGTCGGTGAGCCCCCACTCCGCAGCGTCGTACGAGAGGTCGTCGATCTCGTCGGTCGACCGTCCGAGCAGCTCCCGGGCGCGCCGGTTCGCGAAGCGGATCCCGCCGTCCGGTCCGTGGTGGATCACCCCGACCGGGAGCGCCTCCGCGAGACCTTCGTGGTACTCCCGGGCGACCTCGCGCGTGGGACGCCTCGCGGACAGGAGCCGTTCGACCCGGTGGACGATGACGCCGACGGGATTCGGGGACGCGACCTCGTCCGCGCCGGCGGCGAGGGCTGGCTCCGGGTCGTCGGTGACGACGAGCATCGGTCGGCCCCCGAGCCCGTCCGCGACCGCCGCGAGTCGCCCTGGGTCCCCCCCGTCGACGAGGACGACGCAGTCGACCCCGTCGGGATCGAGGCCGCCGGGATCGACGGAACGGATCGTCGACTCGACCGCGCCGTCGAGCGCGGTAGCGAGGTCGTCGTCCCCGACGACGGCGACGGACCGTCCCTCCCGGTTCATCGTCGGTCGTCGCCCGTGGTGGGCGTCTGGGCTCGTCCTGGACAGCTCATGACTTCTCATGTCGAGGACCCGGAGGGTCTTACCCCTGTCGTCGTCGGACCGGCCCGTCCGTCGACCTCGGCTGGTGATCCGACAGCCCGCACGGCGCGGCCGAATAAGACCCGATTAGGCCGTCGAGGCGTCCGGCAACTGCAGGTTAGTGGAGCAATAGTTTTCAAGTGGAGTACTGTACCGGACGTGTTCATGGTACGGAGGCTCATGCGGCCGGCCGGGTTCGCCGACGCTCTGGCCGCCGTCGGCTCTCCCGCCCGGCTCTACCGGCGGCTGAAGATCAGCCTCGTCCGCCCGCTCATCAGGCCCGTCGACGACCCGATCTCGTACGCCGAGGAGGACTGGGACACGCTGATCGTCCTCGACGGCTGCCGGTACGACGTCTTCCGCGACCGGAACGTCTTCGAGGGGACGGCCCGGAAGGTCCACTCGAACGCGAGTCACACGGTCGACTTCCTCACGGAGAACTTCTCGGAGCCACGCCACGACGTCGTCTACGTCTCGGCGACCCCACAGGTGACGCGGGTCGAGGAGAACCTCCACCGCGTCTATCACCTCTGGGAGACCGACTGGGACGACGAGTGCGACACCGTCCGACCGGAGACCGTCACCGAACGCGCGCTCGAGGCGCACGAACGCCACCCCGACAAACGACTCGTCGTCCACTACATGCAGCCCCACTACCCGTTCATCGGACCGAAGGGGCGGGAGCTCGGGGACCACGGGACCTACACGGGGGGGCTGCGCCGGCGGCACCGGCCGATCGTCTGGGAGATGATCGCCGCCGGTTCCGTGGACGCCGAGCTCGTCCGGGAGGCCTACGTCGAGAACCTCGACATCGCGCTCCCGCACGTCCGTGCGCTGACCGATCGGCTGGACGGGAAGTCGGTCGTGACGAGCGACCACGGCAACCTCTTCGGCGAACGGGTCTCCCGCCTCCCGATCACGGTCGAGGGACACCCGCCCCGGTTCAACCACCCCGACCTCACGGCGGTCCCCTGGCTCGAACTGCCGTTCGAGGAGCGCCGGGAGGTCGTCGCGGAGGAACCCGAAGACCGGACGTGGTACTCCGAACGTGCGGAGGAGAAACTCCGGGCGATCGGCTATGTCTGAGGGCCAGGGCGCGGGGGACGGCGGGCGCGAGACGCCGCCCGGGGAGCCGCTCACGCTGACCCTGCTCACCACGGTCGACCTCTCGGGGCGATCGGGACAGAACGTCGCGACCCGGGAGGTCGTCGCCGCGCTGGCGCGGCGTCCGGGGGTGGCCCTCCGGGTGATCTGTCCCGAACCTGCCGCGGAGTTCCCGGAGGGGCTCTCCAGGGAGGGCGTGGACTGGTACTGGATCCCCCGGAAGACGGCCTCGGCCGCGTGGCACCTCCGGATCCAGCCGACGGTCGCGCGACACCTCGCCCGGACGGTGGTGTTCGACCGCCCCGACGCGCTCGTCGTCCGCCTCGGCCCGTCGACCGTCCTCCCGGCGGTGGCCGCCGTCCTCGCCCGCGTCCCCTTCCTCGCGCTCGTCAGGGGGACGGTCGTGCGGAACGTCACCGTCCGCGTCCCCGGCCCGCTCGCCCCGTTCGTCCGGCTGGCCGCTGCGGCGACGCTCTCGCCGGCCGACCGGATCTACGCCGCTTACGAGGAGGTCCGCGACGAGCTGATCGCCCTCCCCGGCGTCTCGCCGGCCGCGGTCGGGGTACTGACCAACGGCGTCGACCCGGACGCGTTCGCCCCGGTCGAGCGAGCTCGCGCGCGCGAGTCGCTCGGGATCGATCCCGACGCGTTCCTCGTCGGCGTCGTCGGGAGCTTCAAGCGGCGACACCGGGTCAGGGAGCTACTCTGGGCCACCCGTCTCCTACGCGAGGAGGGGCTCCCGGTCCGTGCGATGCTCGTCGGCGACGGCCCGCGTCGCGGGGAACTGGAACGGTTCGTCGCCGGGCTCGGACTGGAGTCGGCCGTCTCGATGCCCGGCTACGTCGCCCACGGGGAGCTCGACCGGTACCTCGGCGCCTGTGACGCGCTCTACGGGGTCGTCCCCGACGCCCGTCCGTCGAACCCGATCAAGATCTACGAGTACCTCGCCTCTGGCCGTCCGGTCGTCACCTCGGACCGCGAAGAGTTCGCGTTCGTCGCCGAACACGCGACGGGCGTGCTCGTCGAGTCCGTCTCGGTCGCGGCCGTCGCGGACGCGATCCGGGAGCTTTACGAGGCGGGGGCGAGCGAGCGCGAGGAGATGGGCCGTCGCGGCCGGGAGTACGTGCTCCGACACGCGACGTGGGACGACGTCGTCGACGTCGTCCTCGCGGACGTCAGCGAGCTCCGACAATCGAACCGGCCCCGGACCGGGCCGATACGGACCCTGCCGTGGCGGGACGGGGGGATCGAGACGTGAGCGAACGGACCGCTCCCGGGGTCGTGACACGGTACGCCCGGGACCGGGACGTCGAGCACGTCGGCTCGGCGCTCGTCGCGCTCGCGCTGTTCTGTCTGATCGTGAACGTGTTCTTCCTCAGGGGGTTTCCCGTCGGGCCGATCACGACCACGTACCTCATCACCCTCTGGGCGGCCGTCCTGGCCGGCGCCTGGGCCATTCACCTCGCGTTCGAGGGGATCGACCTCTCGACCGGACGGGAGCTGTGGCCGTGGTACGCCTTCCTCGTCGTCGCGGCGACGTCGCTCGCGTACAACCTCCTCGTCCTCGACACCGGCTGGGTCGCACTCCGGTTCTGGCTCGAACTCGCGCTCAACGTGCTCGTCGGCCTGCTCGCGTTCCGCTTCGCGACCGAACGGTCGATCACGACGATCTACACCTGGTTCGTGGCCGCGAGCGCCGTCGTGTCGGTGCTCATGATCGGCTACGGCGCGCTCGAGCTCGAGGGGATCACGCGGATCGGCCGGGCCGACACGCTCCCGATCGGGGTCAACCACCTCGGACACGGGCTGGCCGTCGGCGCCGCGTTCGGGCTGGTGGCGCTGTTCGAGGACCCGCTCCGGCGCCCTCACTTCGCGCTCGCGCTGGTCCCGATCCTCGTCGCGTTGATACTGGCCGGCTCCCGCTCGTCGCTGCTCGCGCTCGCGCTGGTCGCCGCGTCGCTCGTCCTGCTCGCGGGCTGGCGGGCGCTTCTGAGCTCGGCCGTGCTAGCAGGCGCCGGTGTGCTCGGCCTCGGGGGGCTCCGCCACGCGGAGGTGCTCGACGCCCGCTGGGAGTTCATGTTCGAACGGCTGCTGGCCCCCGAGCGACTGCTCCCCGCGATGGAGGCCCGGATCGACCACTACCGCGAGGGGATCGCACTGGCGACGGATTCGGCTCCCGCGTTCCTCTTCGGGATCGGGATCGATCGGTACGGACCGTTCGCCGTCGACGCGGCGGTCCTCCCGCACAACTACTGGATCAGCCTCCTCGTGTTCGTCGGCGCGCCGGCGCTCGTCCTGTTCACGTACCTCTACGCCGCCGTTCTCGTCGGTCTCGCACGGGAGCTCCGGGAGGACCCCTCGAACCGGGCACTCCTCTGTACCCTCCTGGCGCTGCTCGTCGTCACCGTCTACGCGTCGTTCTCCGGACGCCTGACGCGGGTGTTCTCGATCTGGGTCTTCCTCGGAATCGGCGCCGCGCTCGTCCGATCCGCCGGGACGGCGTCCCCGGCGGCCGACCGGTCCGATGACCGGGAGGGGGAACCCCCCGATCGAGCTGGAGGCACTGCCGAGGTCGGGGCCGTCGCTGGCGAGGGCGGCCTCAGCTCCGATAGCCGAGCGCGGAGAGGCGGTCGTCGAGGAGCTCGGGGGTCGGGCCCTCGCGTTCGACCGGCGGATCGGAACTCGTCGGACGACGACCGCCCCCGTCGACGGTGAGCCAGGGGACCGCGACGAGTTCCTCGACACGGAGCCCACGGGGGTGGCCGAACCCGCGGACCGGGATCGGCGAGAGACGCTCGCCGAGCAGGTTGCCGTGGTCGCTCGTCACGACCGACCTCCCGTCCAGACGATCGAGCAGTACCTCGACGTGCTCGAGGACGAGGTCGAGGTTCTCCCGGTAGGCCCGCCACACCTCCTCGAGGCTCGCGTCGAGCGCGCCGTACTGGAGCGCCCGCCAGACGGAGAACTCGTCGGAGGTGCGGCCCTCCTGCTCGCGAGCGTAGCCGCGGTGTGCGATCTCCCGCCCTTTCGGCCCGATGAACGGGTAGTGGGGCTGCATGTAGTGGACGACGAGTCGTTTCTCGGGATAGGCAGACGTCGCGTCGACCGCCGCCTCCGTGACGGCGTCCGGAGGAACGGTCTCGAGTTCGTCGTCCCACCCCCGATCGAGGAGGTCGACCACGGCGTGAAAGGTGCGGGGATCGAGCCGCGGCACGTGTGGGTTCGCCGAGACGTAGACGACGTCGTGGTGCTCGCCGTCACCGAAGTTCCGCCGGAGCCACTCGAGGCTCTGGCTGCCCAGCGACCGTCGGACCTCGAGGTCGCCCTCGATCGTGTTCCGGTCGCGGAAGACGTCGTACCGGCAGCCGTCGAGGACGAGCAGGCTGTCCCAGTCCGCGGCGGGGACGTGCGTACCGGAGGGCGGCCGTGTCCGCGCGTGGATCCGGACGTTCGCACGCAGCCCGTACTCGCGGAGCTCGCCCCGGAAGTACGAGGGGTTTCGGAGCGCCTGCCGGAGCGTCGCGAGGGTGTACCGGTCGTGGAGCGTCATCGATTGCGGCTCATCACAATCAGGTGTCGTCTCGCGACATCGCTCTTTCGAGTGCGGCCGCGAACAGCTCGCGGTCCTCGTCCTCGATCCCGAGGACGAGCAAGACGAGCGCGACGGCGAGAACGCCGGTGGCCCCGCCGACGAACACCAGCGGCAGGCCCGACAGCAGCTCGCGCGAGAGCAGCATCACCGCGGCCCCGGCCGTGCCGGCGACGATCGGTTTGGTGAACGAGCGCGCGTACGGGGTCATCCCCTCCAGGTACCGGACCTCGAGGACGCGGACGACGTTGAGCGCCGCGAGCACGGCTGCCGTCGCCATCGCGGCGCCGACGAGACCGTACCGCAGGATGAAGACGTAGTTGAGGACGACGTTCGCGACGCCGAAGGTCCACTGGTTGACCACGAGCAGGTACTGGTGGTCGGTCATCATCAGGACGAACCCGCTCGGGCCGGCCGCGTTGTTCACGAGCTGGGCGAGGACGAACAGCGAGAGCACGGTCGTGCCGGCGACGAACTCCGGGCCGAAGAGCCCCAGGATCTCCGGAGCGTAGACGACCGCGCCGGTCGCGAGCACGAGCGAACAGGTGAACGTCCACCGGGTGACCGTGGTGAACACCGCCTCGAGCTCGTCCCGTTCGCCCCGGCTCTGGAGCGATGCGGCGACGGGGGGAAACAGCTGGTTGAACGCCTGCAGGGGCAGCGCGATCAGCGTCGCGACCAGCACGGCGACGTTGTAGACCCCGACCGCGGTCGCCGAGAGGAAGAACCCGACCATGAGGACGTCGACCCGGTTGTAGAGGAACGAGCCCGCGTCCTTGACCGTCAGCGGGATCGAGAAGCCGTAGTACTCGGCCGCAGCGCCCGTCGACGCCGGCGGGGCGGGTTCGAGGTCGGTCCGTGCCAGGAACAGCGAGGCGGCGATGAGCGTGCCGGCGATCGCAGACAGCCCGATCGCGGCCATCGCCCCCAGCAGCGAGTAGCCGAGGACGAGCGCGGCGGCGACGCCGGCGAGACGGATCGTCGGGTAGGCGACCTTCGAGAGCAGGACGTCGTACTCGGGGCGCTCGAGCGCGCGGAACGTGTAGGAGACGATCCGGATCATCGTCTCGAGGACCAGCACGCCCGCGAACACCCGGAGGACGGGCGTCAGGAGCGGCTCATCGAGGGTGAGCGCCGTCACCGCCGGGGCGCTCAGGAAGAGTGCGGCGCCGACGATGCCACCCCCGACGAGCGACGTGGCGTACGCCATGCCGACCGTCGCGTCCCGCCGGTTCGGGTCGTCGGCGTACTCGGGGAGATACCGCATCAGCGCCTTGTCCGATCCGAGGTTGGTGAAGATCGCACACACCTCGACGATCGTCCGCCCGAAGGCGTAGATCCCGTAGCGGCTCGCACCCAGCCACCGGGTCAGCAGCAGCGTGAGCGCGAACTCGACGACGTCGTAGAGGCCCTTCCCGACGACGAAGACGGAGGCACCGCGGGTGATCGATCGTAACGAACCCTCGTCGGATCCCCGCTCCGACTCCTCCATGTCGCTCGTCGGGTCAGACCGTCCGTCGGGGTAAGTAGCTTCTCCTCCGGACGATCGCCGCACCACCGACCGGCCTCTCCCCGATCGGCGGGTCGCCGGATCGGGGACGGGGATCGGACGGATCCGGATCGATCGAAGAACGGCCGCGGTGGTCGTTGGGGGACGCCATGGACAGGGTTATTTAGCACGTGTGGGTAAGCTACCCCATGCCAGCGCGTGGTCTCACCGGAGGGAGCGGATGCGGGTCGTAGCGAAGTTCGGCGGCACGAGCCTCGGGAGCGGCGACCGGATCGACCGGGCGGCGGACTCGGTGGCTGCCGCCTCGGAGGAGGGACACGAGATCGCGGTCGTCGCGAGCGCGATGGGCTCGACGACCGACGACCTCCTCTCGGAGATCACGTTCGACGCGGCCGAGGCGGACCGCGCGGAGATCGTCAGCATGGGCGAACGGACCTCCGTACGGATGCTGAAGGCGGCGCTCGCCGCCCGCGGCGTCGACGCGATCTTCCTCGAACCGGGCCACCCCGACTGGCCGGTCGTCACCGACGAACACGGCGAGGTCGACGTCGAGGAGACCACCCGACGCGCGGAGGCGCTCGCGGCGCGACTCGACGGGGTCGTCCCGGTGATCACGGGTTTTCTCGCCGAGACGAAAGACGGGACGGTCACGACGCTCGGCCGCGGCGGGAGCGACACCACCGCGGTGATGCTCGGTCAGTACATGAACGCCGACCAGGTCGTGATCGTCACCGACGTCGAGGGCGTGATGACGGGTGACCCCTCGGCGGTCGAGGGTGCCAGAAACGTCGGCGAGATTAGCGTCGACGAGCTCCGGAGCCTCTCGTTTCGGGGTGCGGAGGTCGTCGCTCCCTCAGCGCTCGGCTACAAGGACGGCCGGATGGACGTCCGGGTCGTCCACTACCAGCACGGTGACCTCCTGACCGGCGGAACGAGCATCGAGGGGGAGTTCCGGAACCTGATCGACATGCGCGAGGAACCCCTGTCCTGTATCACGGTCGCGGGGCGGGCGATCCGGAACCGCTACGGGATCCTCGCGGCGCTCTCGAACGCGCTCGCGGACAGCGAGATCAACATCGACGCGGTCGCGAGCGGGATGGACTCGGTCACGTTCTACGTCGACGAGGACAGAGCCGACCACGCCGAGGCGGTGCTCCACGACTCGGTCGTCGCGGACGACCTCCTCTCGAGCGTCACCGTCGAGGACGAGATCGCGGTGATCCGGATGACGGGCGGCGAACTCCCGAACCAGCCGGGCATCATCCAGGGGATCGTCGATCCGCTCGCCGCCGCCCACATCACGATCCACGACGTGATCACGAGCGCGACGAGCGTCGCCGTCTTCGTCGACTGGAGCGACCGCGAGCACGCCCTCGAGATCATCCAGGACGCGTTTTAATTACCTGACCGACCCGGAGGGATCGTCGTCGCCCCCCGCATCTCTCGGCGGTCCCCCTCACCGGTGTCGTTCGGTTCGGAATCGAGAAACGATGAGGTCCACCGATGGCACCCGTCACTTTCCCCGGTAGAGCCGCTCGGCACTCCTCCGGGGCAACCCCGCCGCCTCGATCGCCTCGGCCACCGTATCGACGTCGTAGTCGACGCGGCGTTCGTCGACCGTCTTCGCCCCGAGGTCCACGACCGCGTAGGCCGCCCGCGGGTCGCCGTCGCGAGGCTGGCCGACGCTCCCCGGGTTGCAGACGATCCCCTCCTCGGTGAGCCGATGGCCCTGCACGTGGGTGTGACCGAGGACGAGCAGCTCCTCGTCGCCGAGCATCGACGCGGAGAACGACTCCGGGTAGGTGTAGCGGTCCGGGTCGTCGGGGTGGCCGTGAACGAGCTTCACCCGCCCGTCTGCGACCGTCAGTCGCTCGGGGAGCCCCGCGAGCCACTCCCTCTGGCTCTCGGCCAGTCGGTCGATCGCGTACTGTACCCCCGCGTCGGCCATCTCGTTGCCCCAGAACCCGCTCCCCTCGACCACCGCCCGGTCGTGGTTGCCAAGCACGGTCGGCACGTCGCGTGCCCGGAGCTCCTCGACGCACTCGACCGGCCAGGGGTTGTAGCCGACGACGTCGCCCGCACAGACGAGCAGGTCGATCGCCGGCATGTCGGAGAGGACCGCATCCAGGGCGATCCGGTTCGCGTGTAGATCGGAGATCACTCCCACGCGCATACGCGAACGGACGCCCGCGAGCCCCTTCACTCCTCGGCGTGCCGGTACCGCCTACTCGGGCTCACCGTTCTCGATCGCCGTCACGAAGCCGTCGTCCGTTCGCTCGACGCCGGCCGCACAGACCGCGTGCTCGTACTCGTGGTCGTAGAGTTCGGTCGCGAGGGCCTCCGCGTCGACCGCGTCCAGGGCGACCGCGTCGGGGCTGTCGCGTTCGTACGTCGCCACGAGCGTCGGCTCGTCCACCGCCTCGACCAGCAGCGCGTCCCGGCGCACGATCCCGATCGTCGCGACCCCCTCGCCACCGTCGGACGAGAGGACGCCAGCGATCCGTGGCGTGTCGTAGTCGTCCTTCTCGTAGTCGAGCGCGAGCAACGCCGTCGCGAGCGCGTCGCGGGCGGGATAGCCCATCGCGAGCTTCTCCGCGATCGGATCGACCTGCGATCCGTTACCGATCACCGCGGCATCCGCCTCCGTCGGCTCGCTCTCGGGCTCACCGGCCGAGACGAACCGGGCGCAGTTGTAGGAGACGTACGGGTTGTCCGTCCCCTCGGCATCGGGCGTCGGTGCGACCGTGAGCGTCCCGTCGCGGTCGATCACCCGGCGGTCGGGAAACGACCGCGAGGAGACGCGGTAGCCTGCGAGCCCGGGAGCGACGACGATGAACCGTCCGACGTACATACGCGAGGCTCTCCCCGTCGGTTCATGTCGGTGTCGGTTTTCCCCTGGACTCCCTCGACGTATATAGCCCTCTACACCTGTATCGAGCGCTCTATCGACTGCGTACGGGGGTTCCACCGGTGGCACTATGTGGTCGCCGCGAGAGGAGGGTGTATGAGCCAGCCCACGACAGACCGCCGACCGCGACTCGGGTTCGTCTGCGTGCAGAACGCCGGGCGGAGCCAGATGTCCGCCGCGTTCGCCGAACGCGAAGCCGAACGGAGAGAGCTCGACGTGGAGGTCGTGACGGGTGGAACGCTCCCCGCGGATCGGGTCCACCCGGAGGTAGTCGAGACGATGTCCGAGGTCGGGATCGACCTCTCGGAGCAGGTGCCGAAGGAGGTCACGGACGAGGAGCTCGCTTCCTGTGACGTGGTCGCGACGATGGGCTGTTCGACGCTCAGCCTCGACGCCGACGTGGACGTGCGCGACTGGGATCTCACCGACCCCGACGGGAAGGACGAGGTGGAGGTGCGGGCGATCAGGGACGAGATCGAGGGCCGGGTCGCGGCGCTGTTCGACGAGCTCGAGGCCGAGGTTTCGATGGGCCAGTAGGGCGGTTCGACAGGCATAAGTGCCGAGGACAGGTACGGAGAGGTGAAGTCCTGTGGGGTAGCGGCCAATCCTCTTGCCCTCTGGAGGCAAGGACCCTGGTTCGAATCCAGGCAGGACTACTCCCATCCCTTCTCTGTCTCGTGGTTTTCCCTGTGAAAGAGGAACGAATACGCCAATGTCACAGGCCAATCCGATTCACCAAAACCGGGAACTCCGACGCAGCCTAGCGATTATGGCTGTTGCCGGACCACCCCGATTCGAAGGAACGGGCAATCAAGCATACAGCGCTCACTCGAGGGGGTCGCTGTGGACGGACTCGACGAAGTTCAGGTCATCACCGAACCAGCTGAGAAGTACCTGAACCAACGACAGTTACTCGGCTACAAATCGCAGCGAGAGGCCTGCCTACGATGGCTCCTCACAGTCGGAGAAGATCCGGATCGAGGGGAGGGATACGCGCTTGGGACGGTCAAACCCAGAGCGTCTCGGATGGACATATTCTATCGCTGGGTGTGGGACGAAATCGGCGGATACACATCTACGCTCTTCCGGAGGGGATCGTTGATACAGTTCGGTTCGTCACTAACGGAGTCGAGATCGGGGCGTAGAACGGTTCGTAACCCATAGCTCAACCCTTGGCAACCGACGATAAATCGCGAGACTGCACTCCATCAACAACGTGCTACGCAAGAGCGTTCTTGCTATAGCGGATCTAAATAGACGGAATTCTTTCAAAAACACAGAGAATCTGTATTACGTAGAGAATTAGCTAGAGACCAACGGGGCCCCCGGTAAGTTCAATAGAAGCCAGCTATTCGTTCGAAAATGCTTCGATTCGGTCGTCGAGACTGTCGAGCACGGTTGCGAGTACGTCCCGCCACTGATCGGGATAGTCTTCGTC
>SKXI01000455.1 GCA_007128515.1 Halococcaceae archaeon
CGAGCCCGAGCGCGACGTGTGGCGTGCCGTACTTCAGGTTGATCCGGCTGGCCCACCGCGGCAGGATGGCGTCCTTCGAGACGGCGTAGATCGCCCGGGAGGTGCTCAGGATCGAGGCGTTCGCGCTCGACATCGTCGCCAGCAGGCCGCCGAGGACGATCGCGAGGGCGCCCCAGGGGCCGAGGAAGTGGCGGCCGACCTCGACCATCGCCGTCTCGCCGAGCGTCGCCAGCTGCTCGCTGCCGAACGCGCTCGTCGCGACGAAGACCGTGACGACGTAGAGCACTCCCACGACGATCACGGAGCCGACCATCGCCAGCGGGAGGTTCCTGCCGGGGTCTCTCATCTCGCCCGCGACGGTCGCGATCTGTGCGAACCCCAGGTACGAGGTGAACACCAGTGCCGCCGTCGTCAGCACCGGAAAGGCCCCGAACGGGGCGAACGCCTCCGGCGCGGTCGGTTCGCCGACGATCCCCACCGCGTCGAGGGTGCCGATCGAGAGGAAGACGACGAGGATCGACAGCAACAGCGCGACGATCCCGTTCTGGAGCTTCGCGGCGTTCTCGGTCCCCGTAACGTTCAGCACGGTGAACCCGGCCCCGAAGGCCACCGCGAGCGGGATCACGAGCCCGGTGCCGACCGTCACCCCGACCTCCGCGAGCGCGTCGACGGCGTAGAAGCCGAAGCCGACCAGGTAGAACGCGGTCGCGAACACCAGCCCGAACCACAGCGACAGCCCGACGACCGCGCCGGCGAACGCGCCCAGCCCCCGGGAGATGAAGTAGTAGCCGCCGCCGCTTTTCGGCATCGCGGTCGCGAGCTCCGAGGCGGGCAGCGCGACGAGCAGCGCGACGACGGCGCCGATCGCGAACGACGCTGCCGCGGCCGGCCCCGCCCGCCCCGCCGCGATCCCCGGGAAGACGAAGATCCCCGCCCCGATCATCGTCCCGATACCGATCGCGAGACCGCCCGAGAGCCCGAGCGTCCGCTCGAGCTCGCCCTCGTCGGTGTGCGTCGCCTCGTCGGTCTCGACGACGGGTTCGACGACCGGCTCCTCACCTTCGATGTTCCGACCGCCGGGTTCGTCGCTCATACGTCTGCGAGTGTCTCGGGCCGCCGCCTTATTTTTGGCCCTTGTCGCCTCGTTGGGGGGTCGAGGAGCCCCGGACACGAGACGGTCTCCTCGCGCCGACCGACCCGTGAACGTTCGAGCACGGAGTCTCTCTGAAACGGCTCTCGAGGGGCGGCCGTGGTCCCACGGACGACGAGACGGGGTGGGAACTGACTCCGGTCCGCACCGCTCACGCCGACGACTCGCCGGAGTCACCGCTCCCCGGACCCTCGGCGTCGTCGATCCGCTCGTCGACCCGTTCGTCGACCCGCTCGTCGATCCCCTCCATCTCGTCGGAGACCCGCGTCTCGACCTCCCGATCGATCCGGTCGTCGACCTCGTCCATCCGCTCGTCGACCTCCGCGACGACCTCGTCCTGGACCTGCGCTTCCACCTCCTCGGTCACGCCCTCGGAAACCCGTTCTTCGACCTCCTGGGCGACTCGCTCTTCGACCTCCGCCGCGACCGCCTCCTCGGCCTCGCCGGGAACGCGCTCTTCGACCTCCGCGACGACCGCCTCCTCGGCCTCGCCGGGAACGCGCTCTTCGACCTCCTGAGCGACCGCCTCCTCGGCTTCGGCGGCCACCTCCTCCTCGAGGATGCGCTCGTAGACGCTCATGTTCTCCCAGACCCGGAGGAAGTAGCCGAGGACGAGTCCGCCCTGAAACGCGGCGACGCGGGCGTCCATCCCGACGAACAGCAGGTAGCCGAAGCCGGCGCTGAACGCGATCCCGTAGGCGACGTCGATGTAGAACTGGGTCTGGCGACCCCTGAGACTGAACGCCATCGCTACCGGCGGGTTCGTCCCGGGCCCACAAAGCTCCATCACATCGCGACGATCAGACGGGTCCGAGCAGGGCGAAGGTCAGATACGAGCCGACGGTCGCGAGCCCCGGGACGACCGTCTGCATTCCGACGACACGGCCCGTCGTCCCCGGGTCGAACAGCTCTGAGGTCGACGGGACGTCCTCGGTCGACCCCTCGCCGATCGGGTCGACCGACCGGTCCTCCCGGGTTCCGGACCCCGGATCGCCGACCGTCGGGGCGGCCTCGTCCATCCGGAGGCCCCCGACCGAGACGTGGAGGCTCCCGCGTCTGACCGCCTCGGTGGCGCTGACGAGCCGCGTCGTCCGGCCCCAGCCGAGACCGACGATCGAGAGCGTCGCGACGATGACGAACTGCGCCGGGATGCCGATCGCCGAGAGACCGATCACGATCGTCGAGCTCACGACGGCGACGACGATCGCCGCCGTCAGCGGGAGGTCAGTGATGTCGTTGCCGAGCGTCTCGAGCGTCCGGCGCGCGATCGTGAACGCGCCGACCGCGACCGCGGCCGAGCCGAGCAGGATCCCCGGGTTCATCGCGAGCTCCCCGCTGCCGACCAGCGGCGCGATCGCGTTCGCGATGTTGCTCGTGCCCGAACTGAAGGCCATCAGACAGCCGATCCCCACGACGACCGTCGCGCCGACGAGTTCCCGCCGCGTCGTCGTCTCGTGGAACGCGGGTCGTGGGATCGGGCCCACCCGCTCGACCACGAACAGCGGCCCCGGGGAGCGGTCGATCGCGATCGCCCGGTCGACGTGGGGGTAGAGGTACCGACCGATCATCACCGAGACCCAGAACCCGATCACGGGACCGAGGATCCACCAGACGACGATCTCGCCGATCACGGCCAGGTTCAGTTCCCCGACCGAGAACGCGAAGCCGGCGATCGCGCCCACGGCGGTCATCGACGTCGAGGAGGGCGCGCCGGTGAGGTTGCCGACGAGCAGCGCCCCGCCGATGAAAAAGAGGATCACGATGCTCGCCTCGAGCGTGAACACCGCCGGGTCGTGGACGAGGTCCTCGCCGAGCGTGTCGACGACCCGGCGGCCGATCGTCCATGCGCCGGCGAAGAAACAGATCGTCATCAGGGCCGCGGCGGTCGTCTTGCTCACGACGTCCGCGCCGACGGCGGGGCCGAACGCCGGTCCGGTCGTCGCACCGCCGATGTTGTACGCGACGAAGCAGGCGACGAGGAGGCCGAGGAGGAACACCGGATCGAGCACGGTTCTCGGATACGGGGTCGGCCGCTTTCCGATAAAAACGCTCGACTGCCGACCGTCGGACGGCCTCGAACGCTGGCGGCTCCCGACGAGAGCGCGGCTACTCCTCCCCGTCGAACTCGAGCGCCGCGCTATTGATGCAGTAGCGCTCGCCGGTCGGCTGCGGGCCGTCCTCGAAGACGTGGCCGAGGTGGCCCTCACAGCGCGCACAGACGACCTCGGTTCTGACCATCCCGTGGCTGCGGTCGGGTCGCCGCTCGATCGCGCTCTCGTCGACGGCGTCGAAGAAGCTCGGCCAGCCACAGCCGTGGTCGAACTTCGTCTCCCCGTCGAAGAGCACGGCGCCACAGCCCGCACACCGGTAGCTCCCGTCGTCGAACTCGTCGACGTACTCGCCGGTGTGCGGCCGTTCGGTGCCCGCCTCGCGCAGGATCCGGTACTGTTCGTCGGTGAGCCGGTCGCGCCACTCCGCCTCGGAGTCGGGCAGCGACGACTCGCTGGTGTCGGGTGCTGTCATAAATGGTGGGGCCAGGGGTCGAGTCCGGCCTCGCGTGGTCCGATCGGGCGTTAGGAGCCAGCGCGTATAACTGTACCCGTCGGACGCCCGGGTCAGGGATACGTCTCGCGCTCCGCGATCGGTACCCGCACGTCGTCGGTCTCGGCGACCACCCGGGTCGTCCCCTCCTCGTCTACCGTCGTGAACGTGAGGTCGTCGACCGTCGCGGACTCGCCGACCTCGGGGATCGGCGAGCTCCCCACCGTCTCGCCGTCGGCCGTTACCACGAGGTCGAAGCCGTCGTCGGTCGGGACCACCTCGACGCTCCGGTCCCCGAGCTCCGCCTTCGCCCCCGCCGGATCGGAGGTGAACGCCCGGATCGCCTCCTCCTCGCCCTCGGGTTCGAGGTCGACGGCGTAGACCGTCCCGTTGCCGAGGACCTCCCAGCCGGTCCGTTCGACGTGGACCGTCTCGCGCCAGCCGACGCCACCGACCGTGACCCGCTCCTCGCCCTCGAACGCGAGGATCTC
>SKXI01000435.1 GCA_007128515.1 Halococcaceae archaeon
AGCGCAAGCTCTGGGACGACAAGAAACACAACATCAACTTCTCGGCGCTGGTGAGCGCGAACGAACTGGACGACGACGAGCGCAACAGCTGGGTCGACGGGCTGATCGACCAGGGCTACTCGCGTGCCGGCGCGCTCGAGGTGCTCGAGTTCGCCGGCGCGGAGGTCGCCAAATCGGAACTCGAGGACTAGCATGACGACGGGATCAGAGTACGTCCGAGAGGCGGACGCGGCCCTCGAGGAGGCCTACGAGGAGCCGATGAGCCTCGCGGAGTACGTCGATCGCGTCTTCGAGCGACCCTCGATCGCCGCCCACGCCTCGCTGTACCTGCTGTCGGCGATCGAGGCCGCCGGAACCCGGACCGTCGTCGAGGAGGGCGAAGAGCGCGAGCGCTACCGCTTCTTCGACGATCCGGGCAACGACGGCGAGCACGCGATCCTCGGCAACACCGAGGTGCTCAACCGGTTCGTCGAGGACCTCCGGGTGATCGCCGCGGGCCGGGGGAAAGGCGAGAAGATCGTCTGGTTCGACGGACCGACCGCGACGGGCAAATCGGAGCTCAAACGCTGTCTGATCAACGGGCTCAGGGAGTACTCGAAGACCCCCGAGGGCAGGCGCTACACCGTCGAGTGGAACGTGGCGACGGCCGACAGCTCGCCGTCGCTCTCGTACGGCGACGCGCCGTCTGTCGACGAGGCGAACTGGTACGAGAGTCCGGTTCGCTCGCACCCGCTGTCGGTCTTCCCGGAGGAGACGAGGGCACAGCTGCTCGCGGACCTCCAGGAGACGTCGGGCGAGCACGTCCCGATCAAGACCCCGCCGGAGCTCGACCCCTTCAGCCGCGAGGCCTACGAGTTCCTCGAAGAGCACTACCGCCGCGAGGGCAAACGCGAGCTCTTCTCGGCGATCACCGACCCGCGGCACCTGCGGGTGAAGAACTACGTCGTCGACGTCGGCCGGGGGATCGGCGTGCTCCACTCCGAGGACGAGGGCAGCCCCAAGGAACGACTGGTCGGGAGCTGGATGGCGGGGATGCTCCAGAAGCTCGATTCAAGGGGGAGAAAGAACCCACAGGCGTTCAGCTACGACGGCGTGCTCAGCCAGGGCAACGGACTGCTGACGATCGTCGAGGACGCCACCCAGCACGCGGACCTGCTCCAGAAGCTGCTCAACGTTCCCGACGAGCGGCAGGTGAAACTCGACAAGGGGATCGGGATGGCCGTCGACTCGCAGCTGCTGATCATCTCGAACCCGGACCTCGACGACCAGCTGAACCAGCACGCAGACCGCAACGGAACGGACCCGCTGAAGGCGCTGAAACGACGGCTCGACCGCCACGAGTTTCGCTACCTGACGAACCTCTCGCTCGAGTGTGAGCTGCTCCACCGGGAGCTGACGGGCGAGACGGCCGTCTGGGAAGTCACGGAGGACGAACGCGAGCGGCGGATCCGCCAGCCGGTCGTCGTGGAGGTGAGCGAGGGCGACGGGGTGGTGCGAGAGCGCGAACTCGCCCCCCACGCGATCGAGGCGGCGGCGATGTACAGCGTCGTCTCCCGACTCGACGACGGTGACCTCCCCGATGGGCTCTCGCTGATCGAGAAGGCGATCCTCTTCGACCAGGGCTATCTCACCGACGGCGACGAGCGCCGTGAGAAAGAGGAGTTCTCGCTCGGCGACGGCGCCGGCGACGGCGTCCACGGCATTCCGGTGACGTTCACCCGCGACGTGATCGCGGAGCAACTCGGCGACCGCGCCGAACGCGAGCACCCGACACTCCCGGTCGAGGACGTCCTCATGCCGCGGGAGGTACTCAACGCGATGGTCGAGGGGCTGGCCGACGCGCCGGTGTTCTCGCCCGCCGAGCGCTCGGAGTTCGAAGACCGCCTCGTCCCGGTGAAGAACTACGTCTTCGAGCGCCAGGAGACCGACGTGATCGACGCGATCATGGACGAGAAACGCGTCGAACCCGAGACCGTCTCCGAGTACGTCGAACACGTCTACGCCTGGACGACCGACGAACCGGTCTCGACCGACCGCGGCGAGGTCGACGCGGACCCGCTGAAGATGAAGGTCTTCGAGATCGAACACCTCGGCCGGTTCGACGAGGACGACTACGCCGGGACGGAGCCGACGACGCCGGTCACCCGGTTCCGCAAGGAGAAGATCGTCACGGCGCTCAACCGCCACGCCTGGCGCCACCGGACCGAGGACTTCCGGATCGAGGACGTGAACGTCCTCGAGATCCCGGTCATCAGGGACGTCCTGGAGAGCCACGACTGGGAGGACGTCGCCCGGGTCTACCCCGACCTCGAACCGAGACAGTGGGACGACCCGCCGGCGAACACCGAGACGGCAGCGATCAAGGAACGGACGGTCGAGACGATGTGTGAGCTGTTCGAGTACAGCGAGGCGTCGGCGGAGCTGACGAGCCGCCACGTGATGGGGCAGGTGAGCTACCGATGGGACTGAGGGACGACCTCGATCGGTACCGCGCGGTCGGGGAGGCGAAACGCCAGGACCTGGCCGAGTTCATCCAGTACGGCGACCTCGGGGGGAGCGGTGCGGACCAGGTCCGCATCCCGATCAAGATCGTCGACCTCCCGGAGTTCGCCTACGACGTCCGGGACAGAGGCGGCGTCGGCCAGGGACGGGGCGGCACCCCGGAACCGGGCGACCCCGTCGGGCAGCCAGAGCCCGGCGACGAGGAGGGCGACGGTGACCCCGGCGAGGAGGCCGGCGAGCACGAGTACTACGAGATGGACCCCGAGGAGTTCGCCGAGGAGCTCGACGAGCGCCTCGGCCTCGACCTCGAGCCGAAGGGAAAGCGCGTCGAGACCGAAGAGGAGGGCGACTACACCGACCTCACGCGCGCCGGCCCCGACAGCACGCTCGACGTCGAGCGGCTGTTCAAGGAGGGCCTGAAACGGAAGCTCGCGATGGACTACGACGAGGAGTACGTGCGCGAACTGCTCCGCGTCGAGGGGATGAGCGCGCAGGAGGCGTTCCGCCTCTTGCGCGAGGAACACGTCCCGATCTCGATGGCGGCCGTCGAGGAGATCCACGCCGGCCTCGACGAGGGCGAACGCGGTCGCTGGCCCTCGGTCGAGGCGATGCGCGAGTCGGTCGAGCGGACGCCGATCACCGAACGGATCCGTCGCGAGGGGCTGGGGCAGGTCCCGCTCCGGAGGGAGGACGAGCGCTACCGCTACCCCGAACGTGTCACGGTTCCCCAGCACAACGTCGTCGTGGTGAACATCCGCGACGTCTCCGGCTCGATGCGCGAGGACAAACGCGAACTCGTCGAGCGGACGTTCACGCCGCTCGACTGGTACTTGACGGGCAAGTACGACACCGCCGAGTTCGTCTACATCGCCCACGACGCCGAGGCGTGGGAGGTCGACCGCGAGGAGTTCTTCGGTATCCGATCCGGTGGCGGGACGAAGATCTCGAGCGCGTACGAGCTCGCCGCGGAGATACTGGACGAACGGTACCCCTGGAGCGAGTGGAACCGCTACGTCTTCGCCGCGGGCGACTCGGAGAACTCCTCGAACGACACCGAGGAGAAGGTGATCCCGATGATGGAACGGATCGACGCGAACCTCCACGCCTACGTCGAGACCCAGCCCTCGGGCGGGGCGATCAACGCCACCCACGCCGAGGAGGTCGAACGCCGACTCGGCGACCGCGAGAACGTCGCCGTGACCTACGTCACCGGCGCCGACGACGTGATCGACGCGATCTACGAGATCCTCAGCACGGAGGACGGATAGACCATGATCGACAGACGCCACAGGACGAGACGGATCGCCGAGGAACTCGAGGAGCCGGTACACGAGGCCGCCGCCCTGGCGCGCAAACTCGGCCTGGAGCCGTTCCCGGTGAACTACTGGATCGTCGACAACGACGAGATGAACCAGCTGATCGCCTACGACGGCTTCCAGGAACGCTACCCGCACTGGCGCTGGGGGATGAAGTTCGACCGCCAGCGAAAGACCAACCAGTTCCTCGGGGGCAAGGCGTTCGAGATCGTCAACAACGACGACCCCGCCAACGCCTTCCTGCAGGAGTCGAACTCGCTGGCCGATCAGAAGGCGGTGATCACGCACGTCGAGGCACACGCCGACTTCTTCGCGAACAACCGCTGGTTCGGGCTGTTCACCGATCAGCGCGGAAGCGGCGGCG
>SKXI01000008.1 GCA_007128515.1 Halococcaceae archaeon
ACCCTCGGTCAGCTCGCACTCGCCTGCGTCTTCATCGGGATGGGCCAGGGTGGCACGAGCGGTCCGCTGATCGCCCTGCTCGCCGACCTCACCCCCGACGAGCGGATGGGTCGGGCGATGGGGACGAACAACGTCTTCGGCGACGTCGGCGGCGGTCTCGGCCCGATGCTCTCGCTCCCGCTGGTCGAGACGGTCGGTTTCGCGCCGATCTACGTCGCCTGTGCCGTGATCCCGCTGATCGCCGGCGGGATCCTCGTCTGTGGCGTCTACGCCCAGACCGGCTCCGTGAGCCCCCGGACGACGCTCGACGCCGAGAAGGGCTGACCCGAGGGCTTTTGCCGGTTCGCCTCGCGGGAAGGGCATGACCGCCGACCGACGGCTCCTCGTCGACACGGACACCGGGAGCGACGACGCCATGGCCCTCCTCCTCGCCGCAGGTTCCGAGAACGCGGCGATCGAGGGCGTAACGATCTGTGCCGGCAACGCCCCGTTCGACCAGCAGGTCGAGAACGCGAAGTACACGCTCGAACTCGCCGGCGTGGACCCTCCAGTCCACGAGGGGGCACGGACGCCGCTGCTCAAAGAACACGAGTACGCGGACGACGTCCACGGCGAGAGCGGCCTGGGAGAGCTCTCCCCGGAGACCGACATCGACTCCGCTGACGAGCACGCCGTCGACTACCTCGTCAGGGTCGCGAGGGAGAACGCGGGGGAGTTCACGCTGGTCTGTCTCGCGCCGCTCACGAACGTCGCGCTCGCGCTCGCACGCGAACCGGACCTCCCCGACCTGCTCGAGGAGGTCTGGATCATGGGCGGCGCAGCGTTCGCACCCGGCAACGTCACCCCGGCCGCCGAGTTCAACTTCTGGGCCGACCCCGACGCCGCGCGGATGGTCTGTGCGCGTCTCGAACCGACGCTCGTCGACTGGGGGGTCTGTGTGCGAGACGGCACGGTCGACACCGAGTTCTTCGATCGGGTCCGTGCCCTCGACACCCCGCTGGCCCGCTTCTTCTCCGATGCCCTCTCTCACGTACGGGCGTACAACAGGGAGATGAACGGGGCCGACAGCGCAGCAATCCCCGACGCGCTCACCGTCGCCTGCCTGCTCGATCCCGACCTCGTCGTCGAATCCACGGCGGTCGGCGTAGCGGTCGACGAGCGCGAGGGACTCACCCGCGGCGCGCTCGTCGTCGACGAGTCCGAGCGGACGTTCGACTCGCGCGTCGAACTGATCGGGGAAGCCGACGGGGCGGGCTTCGAACGGGCACTCCTCGAGACGCTCGGGCGAGGCACCTGAACTCTGTATCGCGACATCCGGTGTATCGACGACCGATACCGAGGGGCTCCGGAACCAGTACCGATAAACCACGGCGTCGCGCACGGTGTGTATGGCACAAGAGCTCGATCACGACTGTCCGGAGTGTGAGGACACCCTGACGTTCTACCGGGCGGCGAGCACGCGGGTCCACCTCGGCGAGAAGATCAAGTGGCACTGCCCCGACTGCGACTACGGCTTCGTGACGATCGACGGGATCGACTCGAGCGCCGTGTAGGTTCGAGCTTCTGGGCCGTCCGATCACACCGAGCGGGGAGGCCCGCTTTCGACGGGAACCACGATCCGTCCCGTTTTCGGTTCCTGGTCACACCCCTACGGACCGACGAATGACGACGGACCTCCCGAGAGCCAATGGTCGTCTCGGCGAGATAGGTCGACGAATCCGCTGCCTCGACCCCCGTCACGGGCCCTCTCGACCGTCGCGGATCGGCCGAGCGATCTCACCGGTCGCAGCGATCGAACGGACGGTTTCGAGGGGTGAGACCCTCGAGCTGGAGGGTAGACGGGCCTTCGACTACCGAACAGGCGGCCGCACCCCGTTCTATAAACCACCTCTTGCGATAGCAAATCCGGACCTCGCGCGATCCCGTGTCGGGGCGCTCCGAATCGCGTCGCTACAGGTCGGGACGGCGTGAGCCGAAAGGAGAGTGATCAGCTACCGTCGGCACGCCGGTGAGCGGTCCGTCCCCTACCGCGCGAGCGCCGCGGTGAAGTCGTCGACCGGGATCACGGAGTAGTCGACGGTGAGGATGTCGCTCGTCGCGCGTACCTTCCCGACGAACTCGGAGATCCCCTCCAGATCGCCCTCGAGGATGAACAGCTCCATGCAGTACCGGTCGCCGACGTGACTGTGGAAGTTCGAGGTGACCAGTTCCTCGTGTTCGTGACGGAGACGCATCATCCGCTCCTCGACGCTGGTGGTCTCGTAGTCGAAGAGGACGGTGACGACGCCCATCAGGTCGTGGTCCTCCAGTTCTCTGTCCTTGAACTCCCCCAGGAGGTTCCGCGAGGCCTCCCTGACGACTTCGCTCCGCCCGGTGTAGCCGTGATCGGTCGCGAACTCGTCGATCCGTTCGAGCAACTCCTCCGGCATCGAGACACTGACGACTGCCATGTGGCAAGTGAGCGCCGAAGGAGTACTAAAGGTTGCTAAAACACCCCGGAAATACGGGGTCGAGTTGTGAACTACTCGTCGAGCGCCTGCCAGGAGAGCCGTGGGTCCCGCGCCGCGGAGGTCTGGTCGATCCGCCGAGCGCTCGTCCGATTCGGCGCGGAGGCGAGCGTCTCCTCGTCCTCGCCGGCGACGGCGTTGAACGCCGCCGCGAGCTGGTCGAGGCTCCGTTTGCTCTCGACCTCCGTCGGCTCGGTCATCAGCGCCTCGGGGACGAACTCCGGCCACTTCGTCGTCGGCGGGTGGACCCCGTAGTCGAGCATCCGTTTCGCGACGTCCGCGGCGTCCTGTTCGCCGGCGCTCGCGACGAACTCGTGGTGGAACGGCCCGTTCGGGATCTCGTACTCGACCTGCGAGGCGAGGTAGTTCGCGTTCAGCACGGCCTTCGCGCTCGTGTCGACGAGCCCCTCGTCACCCAGCCTGGCGATGTAGGCGTAGGCTTTCACCAAGACGAGCCAGTTACCGGTGTAGCCGTGGACCTTACCGATGGAGTCCTCCGGCTCGAAGAACTCGTACTCGCCCCCGCGCTCTCTCACCTGTGGCGTCGGGAGGTACGGCTCGAGGTCCGAGACGACGCCGACCGGACCAGCGCCGGGTCCACCCCCGCCGTGGGGCGTCGCGAACGTCTTGTGGACGTTGTAGTGCATGATGTCGAAACCCATGTCGCCCGGGCGGGCCCGCCCCAGGAGCGCGTTCAGGTTCGCCCCGTCGTAGTAGAGCAGGCCGCCGACGTCGTGGACCATCCCCGCGATCTCCTCGATCTCGCGCTCGAACAGTCCCAGCGTGTTGGGGTTCGTGAGCATCAGCGCCGCGGTCTGCTCGGAGAGCGCCGCCTCCAGGGCGTCGACGTCCACGCGACCGTCGTCGCCCGAGGGGAGTTCGACCACGTCGTAGCCGCCGAGCGCCGCGCTCGCGAAGTTCGTCCCGTGGGCGCTGTCCGGGATGACGACCTCCGTTCGCTGGTCCCGTTCGCCCTTCGCCTCGTGGTACGCGGTCGCCAGCAGGATCCCCGTGAACTCGCCGGCCGCACCCGACGGCGGCTGGAGCGTCACCGCGTCCATCCCCCCGATCCGAGCGAGGTAGTCCTGGAGCCCGTAGAGGAGTTCGAGCGTCCCCTGCGTGCTCGAAGCCGATCGATCGGGGTGGACGAGCCCGGAGGGAAGCGCCGCGACGTCCTCGGTGAACTTCGGGTTGTACTTCATCGTACAGCTCCCCAGCGGGTACGGCCCGCTCTCGACGCCGTAGTTCATCTGCGAGAGCCGGGTGTAGTGGCGCGCGAGTTCGGGTTCGGTCAGGCCAGGAAGCGAGAGCGAGTCGCGTTTCAGCCCGTCGGGGAGCGGGACGTCCTCGGTCGAGACGGTCTCTCTGTTCTTCTCCGAGAGCAGCGGTTCGTAGCCCTCGCTGTCCGGGTCCTCCCACCGCGCCTGGTCGTAGTGAAGCGTCACGCCGCCACCTCCTCGACGGCGGCGACGAGAGCGTCGACTGCCCCGGCGTTCGTCTCTATGACACAGATCTGGACGTGGTCGTCGTCCAGCGCGTGGATCGCGAAGCCACGTTCTTCGAGTTCCTCCCTGACCTCGTGGGCCGAACGATCGGTCCGGGCGACGAACTCGCGGAAGTGGTGTCTGTCGTGGACCGGCGCCTCGATCCCGTCGATCTCGTCGAGTCGCTC
>SKXI01000450.1 GCA_007128515.1 Halococcaceae archaeon
CCGCACGTAGCTCTCCGGGGACCAACCCGTTCCGAGTCCGGTCGACTGCCTCCTCCCGTGGGTTTTAGACCGGGTATCGTGATTGCTCGGTATGTCCCGTTCATCGCCCCGGCATCGGATCGGGGTCGACGTCGGCGGCACCTTCACCGACGTCGTGACGGTCTCGGACGGCTCGCTCCACGTGAGCAAAACGCCGTCGACGCCCGACTCCCCCGACGAGGGCGTCGTCGATGGGCTCGAACGGACTCGCGAGGGGGCCGACGTCTCATACGGCGACGTCGGGTTCTTCGCACACGGGACGACCGTCGCGACGAACGCCGTCCTCGAACGCGAGTGGGCGCCGACCGTGCTCGTCACCACCGAGGGGTTTCGCGACGTCCTCGAGATCGGCCGGCAGGCCCGACCCGATATCTACGACTTCGACGTGACCAAACCGGTGCCGATCGTCGAACGGGACCGCAGATACGAGGTGACCGAGCGGCTCGACGAACGCGGACGGGTCGAGGTCCCGCTCGACGAGGGAAGCGTTCGAGACGTCGCGGCGGCGATACTCGAGACCGACGTCGAGAGCGTCGCGATCTCGTTGCTGTTCGCCTTCGAGAACGCGGAGCACGAACGACGTGCCGAGGAGGTCCTCCGCGAGGAGGGCGTCGAGGGCTCGTACTCGCTGTCGAGCGGGGTGCTCCCGGAGATCAGGGAGTACGAACGGACGCTCGCGACCGCGCTCAACGCGGCGCTGAAGCCGGTGATGGACAGCTACATCGGCCGGCTGGAGTCGGCGATGGGTGAACGGGAGATCCCCACGACGCTCCAGATCATGCAGTCGAACGGGGGGATCATCGGGGCGAAACGGGCCCGCGAGCGGCCGATCAACACCCTGCTCTCGGGACCGGCGGCGGGTGTCCAGGGGGCGGCGCACGTCGCCGGCCTCCAGGGTGTCGAGGACGTCCTCACGATGGACATGGGTGGGACCTCGTGTGACGTCTCGCTCGTCCGCGGGGGCGAACCCGTCGTCTCGACGGAGGTCGACGTCGGCGACTACCCCGTCGGCGTGCCGATGATCTCGGTCCATACGATCGGGGCGGGCGGTGGATCGATCGCGTGGATCGACGCGGGCGGCGCCCTCCGCGTCGGACCGCGCTCGGCCGGCGCCGATCCGGGCCCGGTCTGTTACGGCCGTGGCGGCGAGGAGCCGACGGTGACCGACGCACAGCTCCTGTTGGGGCGGCTCGATCCCGACGCGTTCCTCTCGGAGGACCTGGAGGCCGACGTCGACCGCGTCGTGCGCGTCGTCACCGAGCGGATCGCCGACCCGCTGGGGATGTCGGTCGAGGAAGCGGCCCAGGGGATCCTCGACGTCGCCAACGCGAACATGGAGCGTGCGCTGCGCGTCGTGAGCGTCGAACGGGGTCACGACCCCCGGGAGTTCGGCCTCGTCGCGTTCGGCGGTGCGGGACCGCTTCACGCCACATCGCTCGCGGCCGACCTCGACGTCCCGCGGGTGATCGTCCCCCGGACGGCCGGCGTCCTCTCGGCGCTGGGACTGCTGATCACCGACCTCGTCCACGACTTCAGCACCTCGATGATCCGTCGGATCGAGGAGGTCTCGCCCGAGGACCTGGAACCCGTGTTCGAGGGGTTCGAGGAGGAGGCGTCCGATCGACTCGCGGGCGAGGGACTCGACGACGACCGGATCGAGATCGAACGGGCGGTCGACCTCAGGTACGTCGGGCAGTCGTTCGAGCTCACCGTGCCGCTCTCGGGAGCGCTCACGGCGGAGACGATCGAGGACGCGACGGCGCGCTTTCACGAGCGACACGAGGGGCGCTACGGGCACGCCTCGCCCGACGAACCCGTCGAACTCGTCACGGTTCGGCTCCGTGCCCGCGGCCTCGTCGAGACGCCCACGCTCGCCGCGGCGGTCACGGACGGCGATCCCGAGGACGCGATCCGGGACGAACGAGCCGTCGTCTACGACGGTGAGTCCCGGCAGACAGCCGTCTACGCTCGCGAACGGCTTCCTGTCGACTCGACGATCGACGGCCCGGCGATCGTGGAGGGAACGGAGAGCACCGTCGTGATACTCCCCGAGCAGTCCGCGACCGTCGACGGGTACGGCACGATCACCGTGGAGGTGGGACGATGAGCGATCCGGCGACGGGCGACGGGGGGATCGACGCGAACGCGACCGGCATCGACGCGGTGACCCTGGAGGTGATCAGGAACGCCTGTGCCGCGATATCGGAGGAGATGAACGCGAACCTCATCCGGACGGGTTACTCGCCGAACATCAAAGAGCGCCGTGACTGCTCCTGTGCGGTGTTCGACGCCGACGGGAAGATGGTCAGCCAGGCGGAGAACATGCCCGTCCACCTCGGGGCGATGCCGTTTTCGGTCGAGGCCGCCCTCGACCGCTACCCACCCGAGACGCTCTCGCCAGGGGACGCGGTCCTCCTCAACGACCCGTTCCGCGGCGGCGCCCACCTCCCGGACCTCACGCTCGTGAGCCCCGTCTTCTACGAGGGAGAGATCGTCGCGATGGCCGCCAATCGCGCACACCACGCCGACGTCGGCGGGTCGACGGCCGGGAGCGTCGCGGCGGACTCGACGGAGATCTACCAGGAGGGAATCAGGATCCCGCCGGTCAAGCTCTACCGGGGGGGCGAGGTGGCGGCGGACGTCATGGAGATCGTCCTCGCGAACGTCAGGACGCCCGACGAACGCCGCGGCGACCTCCGGGCCCAGCAGGCGGCGAACGAGACCGGCCGCGATCGTCTGAACGGGCTCGCGGGGAAGTACGGTCCCGAGGGGCTGGAGCTCGCGATCGCGGAGATCCAGGACTACGCCGAACGCCGGATGCGCGCCGAGATCGAGCACCTCCCCGACGGCGTCTACCGGTTCGAGGACGTCCTCGACGACGACGGGCAGGGAAACGAGGGGATCCGTATCGCGGCCGCGATCACGATCGACGGGGACGCGGTCGAGGTGGACTTCGAGGGAACCGCTGCCCAGACCGACGGTGCGGTCAACGCCGTCTTCGCCGTCACCGCCTCGGCGACCTACTACGCCGTTCGGTGTGTGACCGACCCCGACATCCCGCCGAACGACGGTGCGTACCGGCCGATCACGATCGACGCGCCGGAGGGCACGGTCGTGAACGCCTCGCCGCCGGCCGCCGTCGTCGGCGGCAACCTGGAGGTCTCCCAGCGGGTGACCGACGTGATCCTGGGCGCGCTCGCCGAGGCCGCACCGGAGCGGGCGATCGGGGCGTGTCAGGGGACGATGAACAACGTCACGTTCGGGGGTACCGATCCGCGGACCGACACCCCGTACGCCTTCTACGAGACGCAGGGCGGCGGGTTCGGCGGGAGGGCGAGCGGCGACGGGATGGACGGCGTCCACGTCCACATGAGTAACACGATGAACACGCCCGCGGAGGTGCTCCAGACCGCCTATCCCCTCGCCGTCGAGCGGTACGAACTCCGCCCGGACACCGGCGGCGAGGGCGAGTACCGCGGTGGGCTCGGGCTCCGCCGTGACATCGAGGTCCGGGGTCACGAGGCGGTGTTCAGCCTGCTCGCCGAACGGCGCGTCCACGCCCCCTACGGGATCAACGGCGGGGCTGACGGCGGTCGGGGGGACGACAGGCTCCTCCGGGACGGCGAGGAACTCGACCTGGCGGCGAAGTCGACCCACCGGCTCCGGCCGGGCGACGTCGTGAGCGTCCGCACGCCCGGGGGAGGGGGGTTCGGCGACCCGGCCGATCGCGATCCGGAGGCGGCGAGACGCGACCGGGAACTCGGGAAGACGTCCTCGGAGGCGGTCCAGGACTCGAGCGAGTGAGAGACCACGAACGCGGTCGGACGGACGCAGTGAGAGTCCCGATCACGGGCGTCCGCACGCCCGGTGGGATTCTCGCCGGCGAGTCGCCCGGGGGTGGTGGTAACCCCTTCGTACGGGCTGGCCCCACTGTGTACCGCTGAGACCGATACCCGTCTTTCGGACCCACCGAGACGGACGAACTGACAGCGGTTCGTCTCACTCGTCGACGTCGAGTTCGAACTGCCAATTCTCGACCGGCGCGTCGAGACGACGCTCGTGTTCGATCCCAGCACGTTCGAATCGCTCACCAGCCGCCTGATCCGGTCGTTCATCTCGTCGGCGTCGCGGAACGTTCCG
>SKXI01000303.1 GCA_007128515.1 Halococcaceae archaeon
ATGCCCGGTCCACCGTTCATCGAGGGCGAGACGGTCACGCTTCGGACGATCGAGGAGGACGACGTCCCGTTTCTCCAGCGAACCATCAACGACCCGCGAGTCAGACGGGGCCTCGCCGCGTTCGATCCGAAGACCGAGGCGGACGAACGGGAGTGGATCACCTCGGTCGGGGAGGACGGCGGCGTCGCGCTGGCGATCTGTGTCGGGGAGGACCCGGTCGGGACCGTCGGTCTCGACGCGCCGAACGAGGTCTGGGGCGTCGCCGAGATCGGCTACCTGCTCGCCCCGGAGGCGTGGGGCGAGGGCTACGCGACGGACGCCGTGGGGCTCCTCTGCGAGTACGCGTTCGACGAGCGACGGCTCAACGAGGTGGTGGCGGCGGTCTACGCGACGAACCCCGCCTCAGCTCGGGTTCTGGAGAAGGTGGGGTTCCAGCGGGAGGGCGTCCTCAGACGGGAGGCGTTCGTCGAGGGCGAGTACGTCGATCTCTACCGGTACGGGCTGCTGGCCGGGGATCGGTGAGCGTTTCGAGGGGTGACGTCCGCCGAAAAACGGGCCAGAAGGGCTATCGCCTCCGTTTCGAGAGTACTGATAGGGATCATCGTAGAAGCAAATAGTTCCTCGAACGGGGATCGAGCGACGTCGATAATCTATGCGCCTGAGAGATCCGGTAGGCTACGATGATCCCTATGACCTGACGGCCGGACCGGTCCCGAGGGTGCGTCCTGGCGGGATGGTCCGCGCTCTGTCGTGGCTAGTGGAGTATCGCCACGCTGGCCGCGGTGAGGGAGTTCGAGACGCGGATACCGGAGGGGATCAGACGATCGCGTTCCAGTACGGCCGCACGAGGAAGAAGAAGGCGACGTACGTGGCGTAGAGCAGGAGGATCACCGAGGCGGCGATGGCGGCCCGCGGGCGGCCGATCGGACGGTCGTTTCGCGCCTCGACCCGTCTGGTCTCGAACTCGAAGAAGTCGGTGACGAAGAGCCCGACCGCGAAGACCGAGAAGAGCACGCCCAGGTACATGTCGATGGTCGCGTAGTAGAAGCCGGCGAGCACGAGGACGACGTTCGAGAGCTCGTGGATCCGGTTGCGCTCGATGCCGTCTTCGCCGTCCTCCTCGGCGCCCTCGACGTACGATCGGTGGGCGAGGTGCCTGGTCGCGAGGTTCACGAGCACCAGCCCGAAGAGAACGAACCCCATGAAGGGGGCGATCGCCGGCTCCGGGGCGAGCAGCAGCGGTGTCATGGCCGAGTATCGGACGTAGGCCCATTAGAGTGTTTCTGATCGACACGGGGGAGGACGGTGGTGACCGTCGCCTCGCGGACGAACGTGACCCGGTCGGGCGAGCTGAGCGTCGCCCGTTCGCGGCCGTCACAGCGAAGCGAGACGCGCTCCTCGTCGCGAAGCACCGCGACCGAGAGGCGTTCGGGGTCGAGGACCCAGCGGCGGTCGAGCGTGTGAAACGGCGCGATCGGCACGACGCTCACCGCGTCGATCCCGGGTGCGAGCACCGGCCCGCCCGCGTCCGTCGCGTAGGCGGCGCTGCCCGCCGGCGTCGCGATCACGACGCCGTCCGCGCGCACCGTCGCGACGCGCTTGTCGTGGTCGATCGCGAACTCCGAGATACGGGCCGGCTCGCCCGTCACGAGCGTCACGTCCCCGAACGCGGTCCCGACCGACTCACCGTCGACGGCGACCGAGAGGAGCGGGTGGCGGTGTGCCCTCGGATCGCCGTCGAGGACGGCGTCGAGCGCGGGGGGCACGGCCATCGCTCCGACCGACTCCACCCCTCGACCCGTCTCCACGGGGAGGACGGGCGCCGTCGGTCGTTCGTTCGCGACCGCGAGCAGGGCCTCCCGTCCGACGGCGACGACGAGGTCCCGTGCCCGGGAACACACATCCCGGGCGCCCCCCGCGAGGTACGTCTCGTCCCGTCGCGAGAGCGTCTCCGCGAGCGCGCTCGTCTCGCTCGCGCCGACGATCCCGACGGCAACGCCCTCGTCGCTCGCGGTCATGTCCTCCCCTCCGAAGCGGGGGGGCGAAAAGACTGCGGTCTCTGCTAGGGGTCGGTGTCGTCACTTCCCGTCGATCGACGGATCGAGGGCGTCGACCACCGGTATTCGGTCACACCGGTCTCTACGAGTCGTAGGGCCAGTCGCCGATCACCTTCATGCCCTCGGCCTGCCCCTCTTCTTCCAGCGCCTCGGCGATCTCCTCGGGCGGCCTGTGCTCGACCGAGAAGTCCTCGCTCGCGAGCTCGACGACGAGGTCGGTGAGGAGGACCGCCTGCTCGCGCAGGGTCCGAACGTCGACCTTGTCGAGGGTGTCGGCGAACGTGTGACCCCATCCGCGTCCGAGTTCGCCCGTGTCGCTCATCACGTGGTAGCCCGGGACGCCCCAGGTGACGAAGGGCCAGTGGTCGCTGTGCGGACCCATCGTCGGCTTCGCCCGCACCGGGTGCGAGAAACGCTCACCGACGCGCTCTGCGGCCTCCCCCAGTTCCTCGAAGCCGTGGGTTGTGAACTCGAGCGTCCGGCCGCGGACGACGCCGTCGTTGTTCAGGATGGCTTTGATCGAGTCGTGGTCGGTCCGTTCCGCGTGGTGGTTCGAGCCGTCCAGTCCGACCTCCTCCGCGCCGTAGGCGACGAACTCGACCCGGGTGTCGAGGTCCTCTCCGCGCATCGCGAGCGCGTTCGCGATCTCGACGACCATCGCCGTCCCGGCACCGTTGTCCATGGCGCCCTCCGCGATGTCGTGGGCGTCGACGTGGCTCGTCACGAGCACCCGTTTCTCCGTATCGGGGCCGAGTTCGGCGTGGACGTTCCGGCTCGTCGCGTCGCCGACCTCCGCCTCGACGTCGACGGTGACCTCGGAGCCCCCGAACCGTCGGGCGAGCCGCGAGCCGACCTCGCTGCTCACACCCACCGCCGGGACGTCGCCGATCGGGTCCTCGGCGGTGCCGACGCTCCCGGTCGGGGGGAGACAGCCCTCGACGTGGTTCCGGTAGATGAAGGCCGCCGCCCCGCCGGAGACCGCGTAGTAGTACTTCTCCCGCCGGTGGATGTAGCGGTCGTAGTAGCTCGGGATATCGCTCCGGCACATCACGACCTTCCCCTCGATCTCGGTCTCCTCGAAGTCGGCGGGGAGGCCGTAGCCCAGGTCGACCAGTTCCCCCGAGGCCGCCTCGCTCGGGCTACGCGGGAGCGCGATGCAGTCCTGCGTCGTTTCCCCCGCCCGGACCTCGCTCGACCCGCGGGCCCAGCCCTGGATCTCGAACGCCTCGCTTCTGACGTTCCGGGCACCCGCCGCCGAGAGCGCCTCCTCGACCCGATCGGCCGCCTCGCGTTCGCCCTCGCTCCCCGCCATCCGGTTCCCGATGTCGACGAGTTCGGTGAGGAGGTCCCATCCGGCGTCGCTGGTGAACGTCTCTCCGATCCACTGCGTCATGCAGTGGCGTGTCGTCGGGAGCGTCATACCTATTTCGAATCGCAACACGAGTTCCGGGAGAGCGACCGGTGTGGATCGGTCGTTTCGGTTCAGACCTCCGTGGTCACGGGGGGTGACTCCCGGTAGACGCGGGGGCTGAACAGCGCCGCGATGCAGAGCAGTCCGCCGACGGCACCGACCGCGAGCACCCCGAAGCTCGTACGAAGGCCCATCGTGTCCGCGATGTAGCCGATGATGACGGGGTAGGCGGAGCTGCCGACGAGCGCGAGCGTCCAGATGTACCCGAAGGTTCGGCCTTCGTACGCCGCCGGGGTGATCTCGCTGATCAGCGCGTCGCGAGCGGGGTTCAGCCCGAAGAGCGTGACCCCGAGGAGGACGAACGCGCCGGCGAGGAGGGCGGGAGAAAGCGGGAGCGCCGCGAGGAGCAGGAGGCCGACCGCGGAGACGCCGAGCAGCGTCACGAGCACGAGCCGATGGTCGTAGACGTCGGTCACGCCACCGATCACGAGCTGGGAGACGGCCCCGCTGATCAGCAACGTCCCGAAGTAGAAGTTGGCGACCGACTCCGGTGCGACGGTGACCCCGGCGACCGAGAAGGAGTAGCCGTAGACGTCGGCGACGAAGACGGGTGTGTAGGTCATCAGCCCGTTCCCGGCGAAGAGGATGAAGAAGAAGCTCAGGACGACCGCGGCCATCGGGAAGAGGAAGGTCCGGGGAGAC
>SKXI01000314.1 GCA_007128515.1 Halococcaceae archaeon
GGCACACGGCGATACGAAGGGAGCCGGGTGGCGCCCGCGCGTGATCGAGACCGTCGCGACGGGCGGGGAGGGGATCGAGGAGCTGATCGAAGCGTTCGACGACCACCGCGGCTACCTCGAAGAGAGCGGCGAACTCCGGGAACGGGAACGGACCCGGTACGCCGAGGAGATCCGCACGCTCGTGCGCGCGGACGCGGGGGCGCTCCTGGAGACCGAGATCGAACGCCACGGCGGGATCGAGGCGCTCGTCGACCGGGTCACCGAACGCGAGACCGACCCCTACACCGTCGCCGCGGCTGTCGTGGAGCCGATCGCGGAGTGTGTCGAGGAGCGAGGGATCGAGGCGTCCCCGCACGAGTGATACGGCAGGCGCTCGGCCACAATTAAGACCCCGGGCACCCTTCTGTGGGATATGAAGCTACGAAATCTGCTCGTCGCGGGCGTCGGCGCGGTCGGCCTCGCGGCCGTCGGGAACCGTCTCGCCGGTCGTCGCGTCGGCGAACTCGAACCCGCGCTCTCCGGCGACCAGCGGACCTACCGATGGCGCGGAATGGACGTCGCCTACACCGAAGCCGGTGATCCCGAGTCGCCGGACCTGCTGCTCGTCCACGGCGTCAACGCCGCCGCCTCCAGCCAGGAGTTCGAGGAGGTGTTCGAGGACCTCGCCGAGCGCTACCACGTGATCGCGCCGGACCTCCCCGGATTCGGGCTCTCGGATCGACCCCCGTTGCTCTACTCGGGCTCGCTCTACACCGCGTTCGTCACCGACTTCGCCCGGGACGTCACGGACGAGGCGACCTGTGTCGCCTCTTCGCTTTCGGCGGCGTACGCCGTCGAGGCCGCCACCGAGGGCGTCTTCTCGCGACTCGTCCTGGTCTGTCCGACCGCGGAGACGATGAGCGAGGCACGCCCGCTGGTCCGCTCGCTGGTGCGCACCCCGCTCGTCGGGACGGCGCTCTACAACCTGATCACGAGCAAGCCCTCGATCCGCTACTTCAGCGCGGACCACAGCTACTACGACACCGACGAGATGAGCCCCGACGAGATCGAGTACCTCTGGGAGACGAGCCACCAGCCCGGCGCTCGCTTCGCGCCGGCCTCGTTCATCGGCGGCTTCCTCGACCGACCGATAGACCTCGGAGAGGCGCTCTCGGAACTGGAGATCCCCGTCACGCTCGTCTGGGGCCGCGAGTCGGAGCTCACCCCGCTCGCGGAGGGTCGTGACCTCGCCGACGAGGCGAACGCGAAACTCGTCGTCATCGACCGTGCGCGCCTGCTCCCGCACGGAGAACACCCGGACCAGTTCGTCGAGATCGTCGAGGAGGAGCTACCCCGGGCGGAACACGACTGACCGCTCCTCACCCACCGCTTCGACGTCGGCAGTCACGCGAGTCCCGACTTCGGGGTCCTCGATCCCCCGGCAGAGTCCGGTGAGCCTGACGACGCCGAAGTCCGCGATCGCCGTCACGTACGGCGTTTCGCCCCCGAACTCCGGCGAGGCGACGTGGATCGTACTGTACGTCTCGATCGTTCCGCTGTCGGGCAGCGGCTCCCGGGAGAGGTCGGTGCTGCCCGTCTCGGGACAGACCCGCCGCGGCGGAAGCGAGCCGTACCCCTCGGGCGAGACCAGCGCGTAGCCCTCGCCATCCGCGAGCGCGTCGAGCCACTCGTCGTAGCCCTCGTTTCCGGGGTCGTCGCTCATGTTACGACCTCCACGACGTGAACCGTCGCGCTGGCGACCGTCCCACCCGCGTTGTGTGCGACGCCGATCCGGGCGTCCTCGACGAGGTCGCTGTTGACGTGCTCGCCCCTGAACAGCTTCGCCAGTTCGATCACCTGGCTCGCGCCAGTCGCACCCACCGGATGCCCTTTCGCCTTCAGCCCGCCCGAGAGGTTCACCGGAATAGCTCCATCAGACGTGGTCTCCCCCTCCGCCGCGGCCGAGATCCCCTCGCCGGGCTCGAAGAAGCCGAGCGACTCGATCGCGAGCACCTCCGCGATCGTGAAGCAGTCGTGGACCTCCGCGACGTCCACGTCCTCGGCACCGATCCCGGCGTCGGCGTACGCCTCCTCGGCCGCCCTCGTCGCCGCGGGGGTCCGCGCGAGGTACGTTCGGTCGGCGAGCGCCATCCGGTCCCCGCCCTGACCGGTTCCCGTGATCGCGACCGGCGCGTCGATCCCGTTCGTCTCCGCGTACGCCTCGCTCACGAGCACCATCGCGCTCGCGCCGTCGGTGACCGGGCAGGCGTCGTAGAGCCCGAGCGGTTCGGCGACCGGTGGTGCCTCGAGGACGTCCTCCGGGGTGATCTCGCGCTGGAACTGCGCGAGGTCGTTCTCGACGGCGTTCGCGTGGTTCTTCACCGCGATCGCGGCGAGCTCCTCCTTGCCGCCGCCGTACTCCGAGAAGTACGCCTGGGCCATCAGCGCGTACGCCCCGGGGAAGTTGATCCCCATCCGGATCTCGTAGAGGTCGTCGGCGGCGGAGGCGAGCGCCTCCGTGACGCCAGCGGTGCCGAGGTTCGTCATCCGCTCGGCGCCGCCGACGAGGAGCACGTCCGCCTCGCCGTTTCGAATATCGCGCACCGCGTGCCTGACCGCTGCACCGCTCGACGCACACGCGCTCTCGAAGCGTGTCGCCGGCGCGCGGATCCCCGCCGCCTCGGCCATCAGCGGACCCTGGTGGCCCTGGTTCTCCGCGAGTTCGCCCATGAAATTGCCGTAGAGGAGGGCCTCGACGTCGTCGCGATCCACGCCGCTGTCGTTGAACGCCTCGACGCTCGCCTCGGCGAAGAGGTCGCGACCCGTCCGCTCGGGGTGTTGTCCGAAGTGGGTGTGTCCCACGCCAGCGATACGTACACTCGACATTGCCACCAGTAGTCGGGTCGCCCGTATAGGGGTGACGAATACGGGCATACTTGATTCGACAACCGCGTGTCTAGTGGATCAGATAGACGAACGTCCCCGGATCCGATCGGGATCGTGTACCGAACAGCAGGGGTGTGTTCGTGGGGGGTGGTACCGCCCCGAGCCCTCGGAGGGTGGTGCTCTGATAGCGATTGGTGTGACTGTTCACCGGTTCGGTCGCCCGACATCGCGCGGTCGATACCGGAACGACTCGCAACGATCACTATGACGACACCACTGGCGCGAGAGCTACGGTCGAGGGGGACGGGGTTTCGTCCGCCGTTCAGTCCGGGTCGGCGACGGTACTGGCGAGCAGGTTTCTGAGGCCCCGACGGAGCCGGTCGGCGACGGCGGGTCGCGAGACACCGAGTTCGTCCGCGAGCTCCTCCAAGGAGGTCCGTCGAGGGCTGTCGAAGTAGCCCCGGTCGAACGCGAGCGTCAGCCCGTCGACCTGTGGCTCCGTCAGCCCGTACGCCCGGTCCGTCCCCCGCTCCGAGAGCGTGTACAGCCGCGTGAGTTCGAGGGCGATGCCGTTCTCCTGGCAGTACGACTGAAACGTGGACAGCGATGTCCTGTCCGGAGCGCGGAGTTCGAAGCGCCACTCGTCGGACGAGCCTTCCGCCGAGAGGAGCGTGAGCCCCGATTCGTAGATGCCGCGTTTGATCCCGTGGACGTCGTAGTCCCACTCGGCACGCAACAGGACGCCCTCGTCGATGCTATCGACCGGTTCGATGTTCGACACCCCCGGTCTGTCGGAGAACGCGTCCAGAACTGCCTCGCGGTCGGCGCCGTAGACCCAGAAGTACGGGACGACGACCTGGCCGGTGGGCACGATGCGTTCGAGTTCGACCGTCACCTCCGGGAGGTCGTCGAAGACGCTCCCGAGCGGAAAGGTGGACGCTGTGACCGAGAACACGGCGATACTCGCCATGCGCCCTTCACGCGTTGCGTCGAGAAAAGCGTCTGCCAAGCATACACCTCACACACCTCCCCGATCGCCACTCCTCCCAGGAACGATCGTACACCGGCGAACGCACCCGTTTCGTTCCATAATTTTTTGCACAGTTCCATAGTAAGCCGGGGTCGTTATACCCGATGGCAGCGTCGTAACAGGTTGCCCCGGCGGCGAAGCACGCCCCGGCGGCGAGGGGATCGGTCAGCCCCACCGTGCGACGTCAGAGGCACACCCACCCTTTCGTTATTTCTCGACGGAGAACGACCGCCGGTTCCTTCGAGCGTTCCCCGGCACACCGAGGGTCACCCC
>SKXI01000407.1 GCA_007128515.1 Halococcaceae archaeon
CCCAGCATCAACAGCGCCGGCGTGACGAGAAACGACCCGCCCATCCCGAAGAAGCCGAAGAGTATCCCCACGACGAAGCCGAACGCGACGAACAGCACGAGGAGGTCGGGAGCGCTACCCAACGCCTCGAGGCTACCGGCGAACAGCGTCATCACCGCCGGCGATGGTCGCCAGCAGTCGCGGACCGACGAGTCGGGAGAGCCCGCCGTATCCCACGTGGAGGACGATTGCCTCGAGCAAGACGACCCCGACGACGAACGCCGCCTGCGGGTCCCAGACGGACCCCAGAGTTCCGCTCACGCTCGTGCCCCCGTACCGCCGGTGGATGTGTGTCGAGTGTACATTTCTGCTCACCACAGCTACGCGTCGACGGCTGATAACGATTGTGGGATCTTTATACAATACTATATTCCGATAACCCACTCACAGCCATCCGTACGTTATCAGTATCTATCCCAATTCGAGGACCAGAGGACCGAAAACCGCTTTTCGAGGCGGTACTCGGCGTCGATCGGTAGACCGGTATCTACCGCCCATAGTGCCCGTATCGAACAATACGGAGCACACGGTACGGAGACGGCCGAACGGGTGGGAGGTTCGCGGGCTCCTGGTGGCTCCGAGTTCGTCACGGAGGGACGACGTTCCCCGCTCGCGGGGAGTGGATCCGAGCGTAGCGAGGATTGTACGCGACGCACACAGTCCTTATACCGCTGGCGTCCCTACCGGGGCCAACGATGTCGGATTCGATGGCCGAGATGCTTCGGCAGGACATGGAGTGCGAGGGGCTGCTCGAGTGTTTCCACGGCCTGAAGTCACTCGACAGGGACTGTTTCCGTGTCCTCGTCGAGAGCGGGGAGCCGCTGACGATCGACGAGGTCGCGGCGGCCGTCGACCGAGAGCGCTCGACCGCCTACCGGGCGATCCAGCGGCTGCTGACCGCCGGTTTCATCCAGAAGGACCAGATCAACTACGAGCAGGGTGGGTACTACCACGTCTACCGCCCGACCGACCCCGAGCGGGTCGCGACCGACATGCAGCGGATGCTCAACGACTGGTACGCGAAGATGGGCCAGCTCATCCAGGAGTTCGAGGACAAGTACGGCGACCGGACCGGTCCCGAAGCCGTCGCGGAGAACTGATACGGACCGCTGTATCTGTGTACCGCTGGAACCGAGAGACGGGGACCGGTCCGAACGGTACGGAGGTACAGCGGTCCGTCGACAGGGATCGTCGTCGCCGACCGGATCCCTCGGGCGAAGGGGTCACCGGTCGTTCGATTCGGATTCGAGGGAGTACGAGCGTCACCGACGACCTCCCTGAGTCGTCCCCGGTCCACCCACACGAGGCGGTGGCTCCGACCTCGATCGAACGCCTCACCGAACGGTCCACCGTCCGTCGTTTATCACTCACCCTCCGTCGTTAGTTCACTAGACGACGTTATATCGTGGGAGGTGGTGACAGTGTTGAGTTATGGGAGGATCACTCGAAGGGACGTACGGAACCCGGTGTGGCGGTCGAACCCGGCGGCTCGGGCGACGGGCAGTGTTGCGGTCGGTCGGGGCACTCGGTCTCGGCCTCACCGTCGGCACGGTGGTGACGGCATCCGACGACGACCCGACCGAGATAGACGCGTGTACGACGATCACGGCGCCGGGGACGTACGTTCTCGCCAGGGATCTCACCGCGGAACCGGAGAGAACCGGCTGTATCGAGATCGAAGCGGACGACGTCACCCTCGACGGACGGGGCCACACGGTCGCGGGAGGGGGACACGGTAGCGACGTCACCGGTGTCGCGATCAACCCACGTGGTCCGCGGGCCGGAACGCTCGAGAACGTCACGCTCGAGAACCTCACCCTGTCGGGACTCCGGGACGGGATCAGAGCCCGTCAGCTCGACGGTGGGCGGATCGGCGACGTTACCGTGAGCGATTGCGGATCGGGGATCGTGCTCACCGAGGACACCTGGAACGTCGAGGTGGCGTACAACCGGGTCACCGGGTGCGGCAGCGGCCTCTCGACACAGGGCGACCCGGACATCGGATGGTCGCCGGTCGGACTCGCGGTCGAGTACAACGACTTCCTGCGCAACGGAACCGGGATCTTCATCGGCCATCTCACCGGGAACAGCCGCTTCGAGCGGAACAGAATCGTCAGGAACGACGTCGGCGTGCTTCAGGCGGTCTTCGCCGACGAGAACACCGTTCGCGAGAACAACATCTGTCAGAACGCCGAGTACGGCTATCGGAACATCGACGCGTTCTGGACCGACCTGCTCGGCGACGACGCGGATCCCGACGACCGCATCGAGATCGGAGCGCTCGCGACGGAGAACTACTGGGCAAGCCCGACCGGGCCGTCCAGTTTCGGCGATCCCGACGAGCCGTTCGAGGACCCGGAGACGGGTCGAGCGGCCGACGGGGATGGCGATGCGATCTCGGAGGGGCTGGACGAGGGGGTCTCGAACGTCCGGTTCGACCCGTTCCTCGACGCACCGCTCGCTGGCGTGGGGACCGACCGCGCTCCGTAGCCGTCGGGCGACCGACCGGCCGTTCGATCGTGTTCGCGGATCCGCAAGGGACCGAACGGGCGTTCGACCGGCCGGGTGTGTCACTCCCCAACTCGGATCGCCGCTCCGGGCGTCGCCCCGGTGGTCTGCCCGTCGCGGACGGCGAACTCCCCGCCGACGACGACGTGGTCGATCCCCTTCGGGAACCGACGCGGCTCGTCGTAGGTCGCGGGACTGCCGACCGTCCCCGGATCGAGGACGACCAGGTCGGCGTCCATCCCCTCCCTCACGAGCCCCTTCCGCTCGAAGCCCATCGCGCGAGCGGGCAGCGACGTCGTCTTCCGGATCGCTTCGGGCAGCGAGAGGACCTTCTCCTCGCGGACGTAGGTGCCGAGCAGCCTGGGGTACGTCCCGTAGGTCCGCGGGTGGGGTGTCCCTCCGAGCAGGCCGTCGGTACAGACGTTCACCCACTCCTGGCGCATGATCTCGCGGACGTCGGCCTCGTCCATCACGTGCAACACCATCGAGACGTCGAGGTCCTCGGCGAGCAGCAGGTCACAGACGACGTCGATCGGCGTGTCGTCGACGCCAGCAGCGATCGTCGCGACGCTCTCGCCGTCCCACTCGACCCACTCGGGGTCCTCGATACCGGTGACGACGACGTTCTCCCATCCGGATCTGAACCCCGTGTTCTCCCAGCCCTCGATCCGCCACTCCTCGACGTCGCGGCGGATCCGTTCTCTGACATCGGAATCGGCGATACGAGTGAGCGTCCCCTCGGGCCCCTCGGCGTGGACCCACGGCGGCAACACCGCCGAGAGCATCGTGTTCCCGGCCGCGTAGGGGTACTGCTCGGCGGTGACGTCGATCCCCCTCGCCCGGGCGGCCTCGATCAGCGCGTTCGACCGGCTCGCCAGGCCGTGCTGGGCCGCCCCCGCGAGCTTGTAGTGGTCGACGTGGACCGACACCGATGCCCGCTCGCCGACCCGGAAGAGTTCGGAGAGCGCCGCCCAGATCCCGCGCGACTCGCTCCGGATGTGTGCTCTGAACGGCCTCGCGTACGGTGCGAGTTCCTCCGCGAGCGCGACGAGTTCGTCCGTTCCGGCGGCCGCCTGCGGCGCGTAGACGAGCCCCGTCGAGAGGCCGACCGCGCCGTCGTCGAGTCCCTCCCGCACGAGCGCGCGCATCTCGTCGAGTTCGTCGGCCGTCGGCTCCCGATCAGACATCCCCAGCACGTCGTACCGGATCGCGCCGTGGCCGACGAACGTCGCGACGTTCGGTGCGACACCCCGTCTCTCCACCGCGTCCAGGTAGTCGCCGACCGAGCCCCACTCCCAGTCGGTCTCGGCGTCGCCGACGAGCCCGGAGAGGTGGTGGCTCCACTCCTCCGGACCGCCCTCGCGGTAGATCGGCGCCATCGAGAAGCCGTCGGGGCCGACCACCTCGGTCGTGATCCCCTGGCGGAGCTTCGGTTCGAGGGTCGGGTCCGAAAAGAGCAGCAGGTCCGAGTGCGAGTGGGTGTCGATGAAGCCCGGACAGACGACGTCTCCACCGACGTCGACCACGGTCGCACCCGATCGCTCGACCTCGGTGGCTCGATCGACTCGCTCGATCACGCCGTCGACCACCGACACGCTCCCCCGGAACCACGGCG
>SKXI01000221.1 GCA_007128515.1 Halococcaceae archaeon
CCTCCCCTGTGTGGACACGAGTTCTCTATCGCGTACAGCTCTCCGGCCACGTTGAGGACCGCGACGTCCTCCCCGCCGATCGTGTAGAACCGTCTCTCGCCGTCGGGAATCTCCGAGACGACGCCCACCGGTACTGGCAGCGCGTCCGCTGCGCTGTCGACGGTGCTCGGTCTCGGTGGTGAAACGGGACTGCCCATAGGGTGATTCGGGTGTTCGTCTCCTACGCCGCTCGCCGCTCGGCTGCCTTCGTCCTCGCTTCCTCGGCCGACCGTCGCATCTCCTCGCGGTGGTCCTCCCACGACGCGTAGCTCGCGATGGGGGTCCGTCCGACCGGAACTCTCGGTTTGCGTGCGATCGACGTGGAGGGAACGGTTCTCGTTGCCATGAGACGATAGACGCATCCACCGAGGATAGCGTCATTCGATGAGTCGAAAGTCGGCAGGTGAAGCCGTTTCATGACGTGAAACGGCTTCGGGCGGGCCCGCCGCAACCTCGAACGACCGTACCGCACGCTGGATGGACCGTCCGCGTCCGGGGAGTCCGTCCCGACGGGAGGGTGAGTCTTCCACGCGTCGGAGTCGACGTATCCGCCGATACGTGTGACCGATACCGTGAACTCGCCGGTGTCGATACCGCGATCGGTCGGTTGCTGCACCTCCCTCGACGGCCGTGACGAACACGGGTCGATGGAACCGATCGCACACCCAGACCTCGCCGTCCGGGGGGACCGCGAGGTCACACCGTACGGCGTATCCCCCGACGAAACCGAAAACGAGTCTCCTCTCCCGACCGTGACCGATCGCACCGGATCAGGCGCCGAGTTCCTCGAACCGGTCGACGCCCGCGGACGCGACGTCCACGTCCTGATCGACCGCCCCGCCACTGACGCCGATCGCTCCGACCACGTCGCCGTCGTGTTTCAGCGGATAACCACCGCCGAAGACGACGATCCGACCCTGGTTCGTGTTCTGGAGGCCGTACAGCGACCCGCCGGGCTGGGACGGCTCGGCCAGGTCGTGCGTCGGCATGTCGAGCGCGGCGGCCGTGTAGGCCTTGTTCCGCGAGATGTCGACCGACGCGAGCCACGCGTCGTCCATCCGGTGCTGTGCGACGAGGTTGCCCTCGGAGTTCGAGACCGTGATCACCATCGGGGTGTCGATCGCCGTCGCTCGCCGTTCGGCGGCCGCGATGACCTCCTTCGCCACGTCGAGCGATACCGTGCCGATCGTCGGAGCGTTCGTACCGGGGCTCTGTGGTTGGTCTGTGATTCCCATCTCGTGGTGTCAGTGGGCGCCGGGAGGGGATAGCGTCACCCGATGACCCGTTTTCACCACGTGGAATCCGAACCCGTCTCCCGGGCGAGGACCGGAACCGACCAAAAATATTGTAGCTAAAAAACATGTGTATTAAAACACGACAACGGTTATATTTCTATCGTGCGTACCGGTATCATGGGAGAACAACGCACGCCGCTAGAGGAAATCAAGTTCCTGGCGGACTCGGACTACCGGAGCGCCGTCCTCGCCAGGGTGAACGACGGCCCCTCTACCCGGGCCGAGCTGCGCAGGGAGACGGGCGCCTCGTCGGCGACGCTCTGTCGTGTTCTGCGTGCGTTCGAGGCACGGGACTGGCTCGTGCGGACGGACCGGGGGTACGAACTCACCCCGTTCGGTACGTTCGTCGCGGCCGGGTTCGGCGACCTGCTCCGGCGGATGGAGGTCGAGGGGAAACTGAGCGGGATCTGGCGGGAGATGCCGGCCACGCTGCTCGCGCTCGATCCCGACTGGATCGCGGACGCGTCGATCACGCTGCCGACCCGACAGGGCCCGTTCGCGCCGACGGATCGAGCGGCGGAGCTGGTGGACGGCACCGCGCGGTCGAGGCTGCTCACGCACGCACTCCTCGACCCGTGTCTCGTCGCACACCGTGACGGGATCACGGCCGGGAGCCACCGGTTCGAAGCCGTCGTCACGGAGGACGTCGTCCAGGCGCTGGCCGCGAGCACACACGCCCCGTGGATCGGCACCGCCCTGTCGACGGACCGGTTCGAGGTGTACGTCACCGACGGCGAGGTCCCGCAGGTCATCGGTGTCAACGACGACGCCGTCTACTTCGGGATCGCCGACGAACGGGGGGCTCCGCTCGCACTGATCGAAACGGACGACGGGACGGTCGTCGACTGGGCGGAGTCGACGTTCGAGAGCTACCGACGCGACGCGGTGGCCCTCTTTCCGGACGGGTTCTCGCGTCTCCGTGAGACGGACGGATCGAACGCACGGACGGCCCGGGGCCCCGAGACGGTAGCCTCGGACGTGGATCCCGCCGATCGAAGGCTCTTATACACCCGCTAACCACGATGTAACCGTGACAAAACCTCTCCGATAGCCAGAACTGTTATACGGGGCTACCGAGTACGCCGGAGCGATGACACTCGTGACCCGCCTCCGGTCAGCGCTCTCCGACGCGAACGACGACCGCTTCTCGGAGTGTCGTGACTGCGGGACGACGATCGAACCCGACGAACGGTCCTGTCCGGTCTGTGGCTCGGCCGAGATCGCCCGCTACGACCTGGAGTAGACCGGAGGATTTCCGTACGGTTTTAGCCCCCGCGCGAGATGTGCCGGGTATGGAGAACCCGAACATCCTGATCCTCGGTCCGCCGGGCGCTGGCAAGGGAACCCAGAGCACGCGACTCGCGGCGGAGTACGGCGTCGACCACGTCTCGACGGGCGACATGCTCAGACAGAACAAGGAGATGGAGACGCCGTACGGCACGCCGGGCGAGTACATGGACAAGGGCGAGCTCGTCCCGGACGAGGTGATGGAGGCGGTCGTCGAGGAGGCGCTGGGCGACGCCGAGGGGTTCGTCCTCGACGGCTATCCGCGGACCGACGACCAGGCGGCCTTTCTCGCGGGGATCGCCGACCTCGACGTGATCCTGCACCTCGAGGTCGACCGCGAGGAGCTGGTCCGGCGGCTGACCGGCCGCCGGGTCGACCCGGAGACGGGCGAGAACTACCACACGGAGTTCGACATGCCGGAGGACGAGGCGGTGGCCGATCGGCTGATCCAGCGCGAGGACGATCAGGAGGACGTCGTCCGGGAGCGGCTGCGCGTCTTCGAGGAGAACACGGCGCCGGTGATCGAGTTCTACAGCGACCGCGAGGAGTTCGTCACGATCGACGGCGAGGGCTCGCCCGAGGAGGTCTGGGAGCGGATCCAGCGGGCGGTCGAGTCGACCGCGGAGTGAAAGGTTGATACCGGGGGGCGTCTTTCCACCGACTAATGGGACGGACAGCCGAGAAGGCGACGGCCCTCATGGAGGAGGACGCGGCGATGGCCGACGCCCTCGCGGCGGTGTTGCGGGCCGCCGACGAACGTGGGGAGGTCGCGTGGGTCGACGTGAAGTCGGAGATCACGAGCGGGCAGTGGGGCCGGATCATCCAGACGGGGATCCTCGTCGAGGGATCCGACGGCTTCGTCGTCAAAGACGTCGACGAGGTCCGCACGACCGTCGAGGACTCCGGGCTCACCTCCCAGTCGACGACCGCCCGCGAGGCCGAGGAGGCCGCCCGCGACGACGAGGAGGACACCAGCTGGACCCAGTGGGACAAGGCGGCGGGGCTCGCGACCGTTCTGATGTTCGTCGGCTACTGGTGGAACCCGGCGCGAGACCTGATCGGCGGGACGATGGACACCCTGATAGGCCCGATCGACGCGGTCGTCCCGTTCTACGCGACGATCCTCGTCCTCGCTCTCGTCACCGGCCTCTACTCCGCGCTCTTGCAGGCGAACCTGATGGACACCTCGGTGATGGGTGAACACCAGGAGAAGATGAAGGGGCTCCAGGAGCGCAGGAAGAAGGCCAAAGAGCGCGACGACGAGGAGGAGTTAGACCGGATTCAGGAGGAGCAGATGGAGATGATGGGCGACCAGATCGAGGTGTTCAAGGCGCAGTTCCGCCCGATGGTCTGGATCATGCTCTTCACCATCCCCGTCTTCCTCTGGCTCTACTGGCGGGTGTTCGACAACCCGGGAGGGCTCACCGAGGCCGGCCAGATCGTCTTCCCGATCGCCGGCGAGCTCGAAAACGGCTGGCGGACCGGCGTCATCGGGCCGATGCAGGCGTGGATCGTCTGGTACGTCGTCTGCTCGATCG
>SKXI01000370.1 GCA_007128515.1 Halococcaceae archaeon
CGTCGTCGTCCCGATCGTCGATGATTCCGTCCCGGAGCCACCGCCGTCCCGTTCGACGCCGTGACCGTGGATGACCGTCTCCCGACCGCAGAGCCCGCACCGGTACGGATGGATCGGACCGTCGTCCGTGATCACCACCTCGTAGACTCCCGCGTGGTGCCACTGGTGGCCGTAGAGACGGCACTGCCAGTTCGGGCTCATACGTGCTGTTGGATCGAACGGGAAGTAACGCTATCGGAGCGACGGACCCGGGGTCGAACCGCTTCGACGTCAGTCGCCGTACGGGCAGGATCGCTCGTCCGACGGGTCGGCGCGCGGTCGCCCAGCGGCCTCGCTCGCGGGGCCGACTCGCGCATCCACCCGTCAGTACCGATCGAAGTACCGGTCCTGGACCTTCACGAAGACCGCCATCAACAGGGCGAAAGCCGTCGCCACGACGGCGATCTGTGCCCAGTGGATCGGTTCGAGCGGTTCGACCCCGAACAGGAGCTGACCCGTGGGTGTGTAGAGCACGAGGAGCTGGAGCACGACCGCGACGGCGACCGCGAGGACGAGCCACGGGTTCGACAGCAGCCCGAGGCCGTACCGGAACCGGATCGCCTGGAGGCGGACGATCTCGAAGACGACGAACCCGGTGAACACCATCGTCTGGGCGAGCTCCCGACTCGGCTCGTAGCCGGGGCTCCAGCCGACGAGTGCCCCAGTCACGTCGTAGCCCGGCACCAGTTCGCCGAAGTAGTTCAGCGTGAACAGCGGGAGCAGACAGACCGTCATGAACAGCGAGATCCCGACGATCGAGGTCACGATCCGCTTCGTGATCACGCCCTCGCCTGGGGGGCGTGGCGGCCGATCCATCGCGTCCTCGGCCGCGGGGTCGACGCCGAGCGAGAGGGCTGGGATCCCGTCGGTGACGACGTTGATCCAGAGGATCTGGACCGGGGTGATCACGAGGCCCAGGCCGACCATCGATCCCGTGAAGATCATCGTCACCTCGCCGCCGTTGCCCGAGAGCAGGTAGTTGACGAACTTCCGGACGTTGTCGAAGATCCGCCGACCGCCGTGGACGGCGTCGCGGATCGTCGCGAAGTTGTCGTCGAGCAGGACGATGTCGGAGGCCTGTTCGGTCACGTCCGTCCCGCGGATCCCCATCGCGACGCCGACGTCGGCGTTCTTCACCGCAGGGGCGTCGTTGACGCCGTCGCCCGTCATCGCGACGGTGTGTCCCTTCCCCTGGAGCGTTTGGAGGATCCGCGTCTTGTGCTCGGGGGAGGTGCGCGCGAAGACGGCGACCTCATCGACGACGTCGGCGAGTTCCTCGTCGCTCATCGCATCGATCTCGGGGCCGGTCACCACCCGCGGGGAGTCGATGCCGACCTCCTCCCCGACCGCACGTGCGGTGACGGCGTTGTCGCCGGTGATCATCACGACGTCGATGCCCGCGTTCAGACAGGCCTCGATCGCGCCCGGGACCTCCGGACGGGGCGGGTCGAACATCCCCTGCAGGCCGAGAAAGACCATTCCCTCTTCGAGCCGTTCGCTCGCCTCCTCGGGTGCGTCGGGCCGGTACGCGAAACCCATCACTCGCAGCGCGTCGGCGGCGAACGACTCCGTGCGCTCTTCGAGCGCCGAGCGGCGGTCGTCGGACAGCTCGACGACCTCGCCGTCGACGACCTCCCGGTCGCAGCGGTCGAGGACGACCTCCGGTGCCCCCTTCATGTAGGCGACCCGCTCCCCGTCGGGTGTCAGGTGGAGTGTCGTCATCCGCTTTCGTGCGGAGGTGAAATCGACCTCGCCGATCCGTGGGTACTCCCCGTCGAGTTCGTCGTGGTCGAAGCCGGCCTTCTGCGCGGCGACGAACAGCGCGATCTCGGTGGGATCGCCGAGATACGTCCGATCGCTTCCCCCGTCGCGTTCGCGTCTCCCGATCTCGACGTTGTTACACGCCATGCCACAGCGAAGCAGCTCCGTCAGCCGCTCCGCGTCGACCGGTTCGCCGTTCCGACGGAACTCGCCGTCGACGTCGTAGCCGGTGCCGGTCACCTCGTAGACCTCGTGATCGGCGTACAGGCGCGTCACCGTCATCTCCTCCTCGGTGAGCGTGCCCGTCTTGTCCGTACAGATGACGTCGACCGAGCCGAGTGCCTCGACGATCGGCAGCCGGCGCACGAGCGCGTTCTTCTCGGCCATCCGGCGCGCCCCGAGCGCGAGCGAGAGCGTGACGACCGCAGGTAGACCTTCGGGGACCGCCGAGACGGCGACGCCCACCGCGGTCAGGAACACCTGCAACGGGGGTGTATCGCCGATCACCAGTTCGGTGACCGCGATGACCGAGACGACGCCGACGACGCCGAGGGCGATGAGTCTGCCGAGCCGGTCCATCTCCGTCTGAAACGGCGTGTCGCGCTCTTCTGCCTCCTCGAGGGCCGTCGCGATCCGCCCGATCTCGGTGTCTGTGCCCGTCCCGACGACGACCCCCGTTCCCGAGCCGCGCTCGACGACCGTGTCCTTGTAGAGCACGTTCGTCCGCTCCGCGAGCGAGGTGTCGCGCTCGAGGACGTCGACCTCCTTCGAGACGCCGACGCTCTCGCCGGTCAGCGCCGACTCGTCGACGCTCAGGTTCGACTCCTCGATGATCCGGGCGTCGGCGGGGACGATGTCGCCCGACTCGACGAAGATCACGTCGCCGGGGACGACGTTCCGGGCGTCGATCTCGGTCCGCTCGCCGTCGCGCCGGACGAGCGCGTGGGTCGTCGACAGCTCCCTGAGCGCGGCGATGGACTGTTCGGCCCGGTAGTCCTGGACGAAGCCGAACAGCGTGATGAAGACGACGACGACGGCGATGACCGCGGCGTCGATCGCGTGTCCGACGAACGCCATCACGGCCGCCGCGACGATCAGCACCCAGATCAGCGCGGGCTTGTACTGCTCTACGAGGATCGCGAGCGGCGAGATCCCTCCCTCGGCCTCGATCTCGTTCGGCCCCTCGCGGTCGAGACGACGCCCGGCGTCCTCCGATCCCAGCCCCGCCTCGGACGTCTCGAGGTCGTCGTAGACGTCCTCTATGGATCGCGAGTGCCAGGTATCGTCGGCGGGGACTTCGGAGGGCGCTTCCGAACCTGCGTACGACCCTGGGCGTGACACGGATTCAGTATCGGCAGCCCGATGCGTTAACCTTCGGAAGTGGCGCTCGACGGGGCAGCCGGGTACTCACGGCTTCCGGCCGATCGGAACACAGAGCACCGGGACGTCGGCGTGCCGGACGACGGTCTCCGTAACGCTCCCGAGGAGTCGCTGCCTGACGCCCGAACGGCCGTGGGTCCCCATCACGACGAGGTCGACGTCGTTCTCCTCGACGTACCGCAGGATGAGGCGGTGGGCCGGACCGCTCGCGACGCTCCCCGTCACCCCGAGGTCGTGCTCCGCGCTCAGTTCCCTCACCTCGGAGAGCGCCCGCTCTCCCCGTCGTTCGAGTGCGTCGAGGATCGCGCCCGCGTCCCGGCTGGGTGCGAGCCACCGCGTGTCGACCGAGTAGACGGTGTGGAGCCTCGCGTCGAGGGTGGAGGCCAACTCGACGGCCAACCCGACCGCGGCCGTCGCCCCGTCGCTCCCGTCGGTCGGGACGAGGACGTTCCCGTAGGTGTCGGTGTCGAGCTCCGTCCGACCGGCTCCGGGCGGGACCGCGAACACCGGGACGTCCGCGGTCCGGAGGACGTTCTCGGTGACGCTCCCGAGCAGGAGCCTGTCGAACCCCGTTCGACCGCGCGTCCCCATCGCGATGACGTCGATCCCGTGGTCGTCGGCGTACTCGCCGATGGCTTCGAACGGGACGCCCCACTCGATAGCCGTCGTCACGCGGGCATCGGGATCCACGGACCGAGCGGCCTCGACGACGGCGTCGATCGCCTCCTCGGCTCCCGACTCGAACGCCTCCCGTTCGACCTCCTCGTCCAGCTCGGATCGAACGGCCTCGACCTCGCGCGTATCGACCACCGAGAGGACGTGTAGCTCGGCCTCCGTACGCCGAGCGAGGTCTATCCCGCGTCTCGCTCCCGCGAGGGAGCCGTCGCTCCCGTCAGTCGGAACGAGTATGGACTCTATCATGGGCCGGATTCGTCTCGCGGGAGCGTAACTCTAGTGGACCTCCCCGAACGAGA
>SKXI01000231.1 GCA_007128515.1 Halococcaceae archaeon
ATGGCCTCCGACAGTCACGAACGCCCCGTACACTCGAGGGGCGGTGTACGTATCCACTCTGCGGCGCCCGGTACGTGGCCGGCGTGCAGGGGGGTGAGAACGCGTCACCGGGTGAGGCGGGTCGAGACTCGACGGTTCGTGGGCCACACCCGTAGCCGGAGGAGATTTACACGCGGGTCGTCACTGTCTGTCATGGACTGTCCGCGCTGTGGTGGGGCGCTGTCGCGGCTCGATTTCGAGGGGCGGGAGGCGCTCAACTGCGAGGGGTGTGGCTACGCCGACGTGGAGGTCGACCAGCGGGGTGAGCGGGTAGAAGCGGAGTCGTGGGCCGAAGCGATCGAGCGGTTCAGAGCCGGGGACTGATACTGTCGGCCGTATCTGTGTGAAGATCCTCGGTACCACGGGGGTACGACGATCTCGAACGACGTACAGCCGACAGTACGATCAGTCGTCGGAGGGCGCTTCCGCCTCGGCTTCCTCGTCCTCGTCCTCGCCGACGTCCTCGTAGTCGCCCATCTGTTCCTCGTCGGATCTCGCCGCCACCAGTGCACCGCTCGCGACGCTGTACAGCGGTTCACGGGCGCGCTCGACGTGGCTGATCGAGAACGGGATCGGGGCGTTCTCCAGGTGGTCCTCGAAGAGGACGTCGAACCCGCGCGGGCTCGAGGTGCCGCCGGTGACGACCACGGGGACGTCGAGACCCTCCTCGACGTCCTCGTCGTCGACCTCTCGGGCGATGTGTTCGATGACGTAGTCCAGCAGGTTCTCGTAGTAGATGGCGAGCGCGCCCTCGACGCCGCCGATGTCGGTCCGGAAGTCGAGTTCGAAGCCGTCCTCTTTGATCGAGGTGACCTTGTCGACGGGCGTGCCGGTCGCCTGTGCGGCCTGCTCGTCGATCCAGTCGCCGCCACGGGCGATCGAGAACGTCATCACCGGTACCGCGTAGTAGGCGAGACAGACGTTCGTCATCCCGGCACCGAAACTGATCCCGAGACCGGTGAAGTCGTTGTCCGCGAGTTCGGAGTAGATGACGGCCATCCCCTCGTTGATCGGCTCCGGGCTGTAGCCCAGGTCGCCGAGGAACGACTGGACGGTCTTCTCGTGGTACAGCGTCGAGAGCTCCGAGTCGATCGGGTCCGCCGGGCTCGAGAAGTAGACCTTCTCGCCCGGTCGGGTCGGCTCGCCGACGACCTGTTCGGTGATGAGCTTGATCATCGGGATCGCCGAGCGCTCGCTCGACGAGAGGATGCCGTGGTGCATCGGGCGGCGGGTCTCGCGGTTGAAGATGTTCGCGAACGTGAGCGCGTCGTCGCCGACGACGTAGACGGTGTCGTCTTTCCTGATGTGGAGCACGTCGCTGCGCGAGAGCATCTGTTCGGCCATATCGCTGTACTCGATCTCGACGAACGAGTTGCGCTGCTGGACGAACAGCGTGTCCTCGCCGTCCTGTTTCGCCGAGAGCAGGTTCATCGTGCCGACGTCTAGTCCTTTGGCCATGATACGCATCAAACACCTATTGATAATAAATCTTCTTGCTACAGAAGAATTATCCTTTTCAGGGGAAGAGCGCCCTGAGTCGGTCCACGATCCGTTCGAGCGGCGAGGGGTTCGCCGTGGCGAGCGCCTCGGCACGCTTTCGCTCGCGGAGTTCGGTCAGCGCGCTCGCCTGTTCCGTCGTGTCGCCGCCGCTCGCCGACTTCGTTCGTCCGCCCTGGAGCCCCCGGAGGCTCGCGACGGCGTTCTCGACGCCGTCGCCGGAAGAGCGGGTCGCGGTCGCCTCCACCCCGTCGAACCCCGACCGGTCCACGTCCTCCCCGGGATCGGCGAGCTGGAGGCGTTTGGTCTCGCGACGCGAGACGCCACCCCAGGAGAGATCGACGCCCGACATCGCCGACTCGATGTCGCGGGCGATCCGCTCGTCGCTCACCTCCTCGATGTCCTCCCCGGACCTCTCGGCTCCAGACCCGGCGCGTTCGAGGTGGTGGGCGACGAGCGCGGCGCCGGTCGCCGCGACGACGATCGCGAGCCCCACGGAGTAGACCGCGATCCCGTGGGCGCTGTAATCCGCCCGTCCCGAGACGTTCCAGTGGCTCGGGTAGGCCGCGACGAACAGCGCCAGCGCGACCAGGCAGACCGCGAGGCCGCCGGCCGCGGCGTAGAGCGCGCGCCGGTCGACCGGCAACAACACGACGACGGAGAGCATGATCGTGGGGAGACCGACCAGCGCGAGGACGATCGCTACCTGCCGCAGGTTCCAGAAGAGCCCCGTCCCCCGCTCGACACCCGCGCTGGCGAGGAAGACACCGAGGCCGCAGACGCCGACGGTTATCGCGCCGAAGAAGAGCGCGAAGCCGGCGTAGACGTCGGTTCTGGTGTCGGGCTCGCCGACGTACCGACCGTACAGCTCGAACGCGAGGGTTTCGAGACGATCCATCGAGGTCATTACGGAGTCGATACCGACGCTCGTATCAATATCTTTGGGCTAGACGATCGTATCTGGTTCCGTACGGAACCGGGCTGAGAGCATCGAGGCCGAGTGACGGGTCGAACGCGGCGACTGGCCGACGTTCACGTCACCGACCCCTCGAACCGTTCGCGGTCCTCTCCGTTCTCGCAACTGATCCGGTCGTCGGGGAGGACGTACCGCTGTCGCACTCTCCGTTCCCCCGGTCGCCGTCTCACCAGGTGCCGTGGAACGTGTCGAACTCCAGTGATTCGAGCGGTTCGTTCCCGACCGCGATCTCGTACTCGCCGGGGGTGAGCATCGGCTTGTGAAAGCGCGGGCCGTCGTCGGTCGTGATCCGGGGACAGCCGGTGTTGACGAAGGCGTCCATCTTGAAGTTCCGGAGCCTGTCGGGGGTGATCTCGTCCATCGTGATCAGGTAGGCGTCCTCGTTCTCCTCGACGATCCGTTCGGCGATATCCCACCGCCCCTGCCCGATCTTCGTACAGAAGAGCACGCCCCACTTCTCCGCGCTCATCGCCCGGTGGACGGCGCCGTAGCGCTGTTTGAGGAACTTCTCCGTGTCCGCCACCGTCACGACGTTGTTCACCGGGTCGGCGATCACGACGTGTTTCTCGGGGTGTTCCATCGCGAGTCCGAGCGGGTGGAACTTCCCGCCGCCGACGTAGAGCACCTGGTCGGCGGGGATGTCCGCGCTCGCGTAGTTACAGCCCAGCACCTGGCCCTCGTGGGTGAGCCGGTCGTCGCCCCGGCGGGTGTGCACGGTGTATCCGGCGTCCTCGAGGTGTGCCCGCATCTCCTCGAACCGGTTCATGTGCTGGGCGGTCGTGACGAGGCCGACGTCGGGGTCTTCTTCCGGATCGCTCAGTTCGGCGAACGCCTCGTCGATGATCGGCGCGACCTCGACGTTCGAGAACAGCGGGACGTAGATGATCTTCTCGGACTCCTTCATCGGGCTGTGGCCGAAGTGGACGAAGACGTCGGTTCGGCGCATCAGGTAGGTGTCGAGGTCGCAGGCGCCGTAACAGGGCTGGCCGGAGATCAGCACCCGCACGCCGTCGGGGAGCAGCTCCCTGAGGTCGTCGGCGACTCTCGGGCCGCGGCGTTTCAGCCCCTCGGGGAACTGGAGGCCGACCTTCCGGGCGTCCCGGTCCGCGACGGCCTCGACGATCCGGTCGAGTTCGTAGTCCCACTCCCGGTCGTGTTTCAGACGCATCCCGGTGTTTCGTAAGTCGCCGGCGGAGAACTCCGACTGCTGGCTCATTGCACGACGCTCCGGCCCGGAGGGGTAAAACGACGGCGCTTTTCGCATCACCGACACGGTCCACGGTGAACGAAGGCGTCTCACCACGCCGATCGGAGTAGCGATCCGGTTCGCAGACCGGTCGACGCTCGACGGAGTTCAGAGAGGGAGCATCGTGGGACCTCGTCGTCTCTCGATCACGAACCGACCGACATCGGCGAGGGCACGGTCCCTGCGTCGAGGCGAGCGCCTCCCGACGGATCGCGGCGATCTCGTGGTCGGGGTGGCCGAGGACGAGCGCGTGGTATCCGAGTGGTCACGTTGGGCCGGCGTTCACACCGAGGGGCTTTCCATCGGGTGTGAGCCGACGGGATTCGGCCGGCTACGACGATCCCTCTCAGCGGTCCGGCTCGACGACGAGCAGCTCGGCGTCGTC
>SKXI01000246.1 GCA_007128515.1 Halococcaceae archaeon
AGACAGTTCGTCAAGGCGGCGTCCGCAGGTAGCGCGACGGCCGGTGTAGCGAGCCTGGCGGGCTGTCTCGGGGAGGCCCGTGAACCGGGCACGGTGGTGATCTCGGGCGACAGCGACTTCGAGGGGCTGATGCACGGGGACGGCGACGAGCCGGGCCTCGTCGACGTCCTCTACGACGTCGGCCTCGACGAGGGGATCGACGTCGAGGTCAGGCCGGGACCCGACGATACGGGCGCGCGCAGACAGCAGTACCAGTCGGCGCTCCAGGCGGGACGGTCGCCGCCGGACATCTTCATGATGGACAGCGGCTGGGCGCTGCTGTTCATCCTGCGCGAGCAGTCGCTCCCGCTCAACGACATCCTGCCGAGCGGGACGCTCGATCGGGTCGAGAACGACTACCTGGACGCCGCGGTCGAGACCGCGCTCCACCCGGAGACCGGCGAACTGCACGCGCTGCCGCTGTTTCCCGACTTCGGAACGATGCAGTACCGAAAGGACCTCGTCGAGGACGCCGGCTTCGACCCGGAGGGGGAGGACTGGGCCACGGAACCGATCTCCTGGGAACAGTTCGCCGAGGTGACCCGTGATACGCTCGAGCAGAACGACGACGTCGACTTCGGCTTCACCACGCAGGCGGCGGCGTACGAGGGTCTCGCCTGCTGTACGTTCAACGAGACGATGACGACCTGGGGCGGGGCGTACTTCGGCGATCACGGCAACCTCTTCGAGGCCGGCGGGCGCGAGCCGACCGTCGACGAGGAGGAGACGCTCGACGCGATCCGGATGATGCGCGCGTTCATGCACGGCGAGGACGACGAGCACGCGATGGAGGGGATCCCCCGGATCGCCCCGACCGCGATCGTCCAGTGGGCCGAAGAGGAGGCACGGGGTCCGTTCGCGGGGGGCAACGCGATCACCCACCGCAACTGGCCGTACTCCATCGCGATCAGCGGGGTCGAAGAGGAGTTCGGCGAGGACCTCGGCGTGATGCCGATGCCCTACGGCTCCGAGGACGGTCCCTACGAGGGGACAGGCGGCACCGCCTCCGCGCTCGGGGGCTGGCACCTCGTCGCGAACCCGAACAGCGAGCGGATCGACGAGGTCGTCCAGGTGATGGAGGCGTTCGCCACCGACGAGGTGTCACTGCACATGTTCGAGGTCCAGGGGTGGCTCCCGCCGAACCTCGACCTGCTCGAAGACGTCACGGTCGATGAGGCCGGCCCGGTCGCCCGGTACGCCGATACGATCCAGGTGATCGGCGAGAACGCGGTGGCGAGGCCGGTGACCGACCTCTGGCCGGAGCAGGCCGCACACATCTTCGCGGAGGTGCACGCCGCCTACCGCGGGGACAAGAGCCCCGAGGAGGCGATGGACGACCTGGCCGCGCGGCTCGAACGGAGCGAACGCGACGTGGTGGACTAACAATGAGAGAGACAACACCCAGGGAGGGACGGTAGATGGCGACCGAACGCGACCGCGGTGCGCTCGCGCCGGTCGTCGACTGGATGGAGAACCTGAGCGAGGCGGCCTACGCCTACCTGCTGCTCGCGCCGGCGTTCGCGTTGCTCGCGTTGATCGCGTTCTACCCGCTCGTGGTCACGTTCTGGTATTCGCTGCTGGACGACCAGACCCGAGGAGGCGACCCGTTCGGCGAGTTCGTCGGGTTCGAGAACTACGTCGCGATCCTCACCGGCGACGCACGGCTGGCACGGCAGTTCCTCGACGTCGGCTTCACGAGCGGATTCCCGTTCCTCGAGCTCGGGACACCGTTCTTCCAGCAGGCGCTGTTCGTCACCCTCGCGTTCGCGATCCTGAACGTGCTGTTTACGACCCTGATCGGCTTCGGACAGGCGCTCGTCCTCGACCAGGAGTTCCGCGGCCGACGCTGGGTGCGCGTCGCGATCATCCTCCCGTGGGCGGTCCCGATCGTCATCCAGGGGATGCTCTTCTTCCTCCTGTTCCAGCCGACGGTCGGGTTCATGAGCGACGTGATGCAGTGGTTCGGGATCTTCGGGGCCGACCCGCTCGCGAGCAGCCGCGACGGCTTCCTCATCATCCTCGTGGCCGACGTCTGGAAGACGGCGGCGTTCATGGCGCTTCTGATCCTCGCGGGGCTCCAGAGCGTCGACAGGAGCCTCTACGACGTCGCCCGCGTCTCGGGGGCCACGCGGTGGCAGCAGTTCAAGCTGATCACCTTCCCACTGGTGTTGCCCGCGCTGCTCGTCGCGATGCTCTTCCGGACGATGGACGCGATGCGCGTCTACGGGCTGATCGAGTCGACGACCGGCTGTACGATCGTCCCCTCGCTGACCTGCATGGTCGTCGAGGCGATGTTCGGCGGCACCCGTATCTTCGGCACCGCCGCGGCGGTCGCGTTCATCACCGCGGTCGTGATCGGGCTGTTCGTCTCGGTCTACATCTTCAAGTTCCGTGACACGGAAGGAGGGTTCTACTGATGGCCGCCGAGACGGAGACGGAGACGGCGGTCGAGGAGCCCACGCGCGAGGACGAACCCGAGATGGATCGCGGTCCGCTCGAGCAGTGGGTCTCCGGGGCGATCTCGGACCCGGAACGGGCCTACCGGTCGATGTTCTACGTCGTGACGGTCTTCTTCCTGATCACGACGCTCTTCCCGTTCTACTGGCTGCTGATGGTCGCGTTGACCCCCGAGGGGAACCTCGCGGACGGGGTGTTGCTCTGGCCGAACGGCTTCAACCCCGCGGCGTTCGTCGAGGTGTTCACGACGCTCCCGTTCCACCGGTACATGTTCAACAGCTTCGTGATCGCGGGCGCGTCGACGGTCGTCGTCCTGCTCGTGGGCTCGCTCGCGGGCTACGTCTTCGGACGGCTCCGGTTCCCCGGGAAGGGGCCGCTGATGCTGCTGGTGCTGGTGGTCTCCTTCTTCCCACCGGCGGCCTTTTTCATCCCGCTCAACGACCTGTTCAACATGAACTTCGCGATCCTCGAGCCGCTGATGCAGGACGGCAGCCTCTACAACTCGCCCTACGCGATCATCACGCCGATCAGCGCGCTCTACATGCCGCTCGCGATCTTCATTCTCACCACCTTCTACGCACAGATCCCCGATGGACTGGAGGACGCCGCCCGGATCGAAGGGACGACCAGGCTCGGCGCGCTCTTCCGCGTGATCATCCCGCTGTCGGCACCCGGTGTGGCGACGGCGGGCGTGCTCACGTTCATCGCGGCGTACAACGAGTTCTTCTTCTCGTTCCTCATGACCGACGGCCAACCGGAGACCTGGGGGCCGCTGGTCTGGGGGATCCTCGGCTACCAGGGCCAGTACGAGATACTGTTCAACCTGATGGCCGCCGCGAGCATCATCGGCGTCCTGCCGGTCGCGATACTGGTGGTCGTCGCACAGGAGAAGATCGTCAGCGGGCTCACCGCGGGAGCACTCAAGGAGTAAGACCATGGCACGAGTTCAACTACAGGGAGTCACGAAACGGTACGAGGACGTAACGGCGGTCGAGAACATGAACCTCGACATCAAAGACGGCGAGTTCGTCACCTTCGTCGGTCCGTCGGGCTGTGGGAAGTCGACGACGATGGAGACGATCGCGGGGCTGACGATCCCCACCGAGGGGACGATCCACATCGGCGACCGGGACGTCACGAACCTCGCGCCGAAAGACCGCGGGATCGCGATGGTGTTCCAGAACATCGCGCTGTTCCCGCACATGGACGTCTACGACAACATCAGCTTCGGCCTTCGCCTCCGGAAGTACGACACGGAGGAGATCGACCGCCGCGTCGAGGAGGCCGCCGACGTCGTCCAGCTCGAGGGGATGATGGACCGGATGCCCGACGAGATGTCGGGCGGCCAGCGCCAGCGCGTCGCCATCGCCCGCGCGCTCGTCAGGGAGCCGGACGTGTTCCTGATGGACGAGCCGCTCGCGAACCTCGACGCCAAACTCCGGGTGCACATGCGCACGGAGCTCCAGCGGCTGCACCGCCGGCTCGACACCACGATCATCTACGTCACCCACGACCAGGCCGAAGCGATGACGATGAGCGATCGGATCGCGGTGATCGACGCGGGCGAACTCCAGCAGATCGCCCCGCCGCTGACCTGCTACAACGAGCCGGCGAACCTCTTCGTCGCGGG
>SKXI01000501.1 GCA_007128515.1 Halococcaceae archaeon
CAGGAGTCGAACTCGCTGGCCGATCAGAAGGCGGTGATCACGCACGTCGAGGCACACGCCGACTTCTTCGCGAACAACCGCTGGTTCGGGCTGTTCACCGATCAGCGCGGAAGCGGCGGCGTCGACGCGGCCGCGATGCTCTCGGCTCACGCGCGGCGGATCGAGTCGTTCATCGACGACCCGGAGATCGACCGAAACGACGTCGAGCGGTTCATCGACGACGTGCTCTGCGTCCAGGACGTGATCGACCAGCACGCGGCGTTCTCGCGCGACCTCGATATCGAAGAGACGGAGGTCGACCCCGCGGACATCGAGGCCGCCCTCGACGGGCTCGGGCTCTCCGAGGACGTCAGACACGAGGTGTTCGACGAGGAGTGGCTCGAGCGTCACCGCGAGGAGGAGGGAACCGGGACGTTCCCCGAGGAGCCGGTCTCCGACCTGCTCGCCTTCCTCCGGGAGTACGGAAAGCGCTACGACGAGGGGACGGGGCGGGCGGTGGAGTTCGAGCCGTGGCAGCGCGAGACGATCGAACTGCTCAGGCGCGAGTCGTACTACTTCGCCGGCCAGCGGATGACGAAGGTGATGAACGAGGGCTGGGCGGCGTACTGGGAGTCGATGATGATGGGCGAGGAGGGGTTCGCCGAGGCCGACGAGTTCCTCTCCTACGCGGATCACCAGGCCCGCGTACTCGGCTCGCCCGGGCTCAACCCCTACAAACTCGGAAAGGAGCTCTGGGAGTACCTCGAGAACGCGACGAACAGACGGGAGGTGATCGACACGCTGCTTCGCGTCGAGGGGGTGACCTGGCGGAACTTCCACGACGTGGTCGACGTCGACGCCGTGTTGGAGGCGCTCGCGCCGCCGAAGGCGATCGAACGGATCGGCACCGAGACGGTGTCCGAACTCCACGACGTCGACGAGGCGCTCGTCGACACCGAGGCGCTCGCGCGCGCCGAGGCAGGCGAGATCGACGTCGATCGCTACCCCTGGAAGGTGCTCACCTACGAGGGGCTGGCGCTCCGACACTACTCGCTCGTGAAACCTCAGAACCGCGGGTTCCTGAAGCGGACCCGCCAGTCGGAGCTGGAACGGATCGGCCGCTACATCGTCGACGACGCCAGGTACGCGAGCGTCGACGATGCCCTCTCGGAGATCGAGCACGCAGCCGGCTGGAATCGGATGTACGAGGTGCGCGAGGGCCACAACGACGTGACGTTCGTCGACGAGTTCCTCACCCAGGAGTTCGTCGACGAGAACCACTACTTCACCTACGAGTACGCCCACGCGACCAACGACTACCGGGCGACGAGCACCGACTACGAGGACGTGAAGAAGAAGCTGTTGTTGCAGTTCACCAACTTCGGGAAGCCGACGATCCGGGTCCACGACGCGAACTACGAGAACCGGAACGAACTGCTCCTCGGACACCGGTACAACGGGATCGCCCTCGACATGGAGCAGGCGAGACAGACGCTCAAACGCCTGTTCGAGCTCTGGGGGCGGCCGGTGAACCTGATGACGATCGTGAAGGAGCTCTCCGAGAAGGACGTCGAGGTCGCCCGGCGGCGAAACCGCGAGCCCGAACCCACCGAACGGGGGATCATCATCCGGTACGACGGGACGAACTTCGACGTCGCCGACCTCGCGGAGGACCTGGTGGCCGAGATCGAGGCCGACGACATCGACTACGACACCCGGCCCGCCGAGTGGCTCGCCTGAGCACGGTTTTTTAGCGCTCGACGCGTAGTTCGGGGTATGCCACGGGCGATCACCGCCGAGAAGCTCCGACAGCTCCAGGACGGCGACGAGTCGTTTTCGCTCGTCGACACCCGCTCGTCGGAAGCGTACGAGGGCTGGCGCGTCGCCGGCGCGATCAACTACCGACACACGCCCGATCACGAGTTCGACGCCGACGCGTTCGAGGAGGAGACGGGGCTCACTCCCGAAGACAGGGTGATCACGATCTGTGCGAAGGGGAAGTCCTCCTCCTCGCTGGCGAACGCGCTCGCCGACGCGGGCTACGGGACCGTCTCGTTCGTCCAGGACGGGATGGAGGGCTGGAGTCGGATCTACCAGGTGAGCGTCGTCCCGACGCACGACCCTGACGTGGAGGTGATCCAGGTCCAGCGCCGTGCGAAGGGCTGTCTCGGCTACGTCGTCGGCTGTGCCTCCGCGGGCGAGGCGGCGGTGATCGATCCGACGCGACACGTCGAGGAGTTCGCGACCGTCGCGACGGACGCCGGCTACGAGATCACCCACGTCCTCGACACCCACGTCCACGCCGATCACATCTCCGGCGGCCGGGCGCTCGCCGAGGAGACCGGGGCGAGCTACCATTTGGGCGAGCGGGCGACCGAACGCGCGGTCGCCTACGAGTTCGATCCCCTGGGACGGAACGAGGTCATCAGCGTGGGATCGGTGCCGATCAAGGCGCTCTCGACGCCGGGACACACCGGGGAGATGGTGAGCTACCTCGTGGCCGACGAGGCGGTCTGCACGGGCGATACGCTGTTCGTCGATTCGGTAGGGAGGACCGAACTCCAGTTCGGCGACGGCGAGGCGCACGAGGGTGCGGCACTGCTCTACGACTCGCTGCACGCGACGCTCCTCAGCCAACCGGATACGGTCGCGCTCCTCCCGGGACACTTCTCGGTGAGCAACGACGGGGAGTACGGCGTGGTCTCGCCGGGCGAGCCGATCGCGGTGACGATCGGCGACGTCCGGACCGGGCTCGGCCTGCTCGAACTGGGGAGGGAGGCGTTCGTCGAGGCGATCACCGCGCGGCTCCCGGAGAAGCCGCCGAACTACGAGCGGGTGATCGAGATCAACACGGGTCGGCGCGAGGTGGCCGACGGGGAGGAGGCGATCGAACTCGAACTCGGCCCGAACCGGTGTGCGGCGACCGGCGACTGATACGATCCGCTGTTACGGTTTACCGGCCCAATAGCCACCGTCCTGCGGTCGCGCCGGTACCGACGTACAGCAGACCGTATGAGCTCCTCGATGGAGTCGATGTCGATCCCCGCTCGCGTGCTCCAGCGCTTCTGTGATCGATCGGTCGGTGCTCCCCACAGGTGAGCAGCATCGGAGTTCGAGGGCGTGCGAGGGATGTCCGGGGAACCACGCTCCCAATGTGACCCTACTGGCACCAACGCAGGCGTAGCTGTCACGTACCGATACTGTTCGGTTTCACGCTCACCCATCTCCATTAGGGTTCGCAAAACGGCCCCTTCGAGCCACCTCTCCGACTCGAACGCCCTGCCATCCAAATCGGTAGGCTGGGCCATCTCTACGTTTAATTCGACGTTTAGACAGTGTACAATGTCATTAGTTAATGCATCGGGAACAGACAGGTCGAATAACCGCTGGCCTTGCGTGGGCAGGGGTGGGGAGACCATGAGCACTGATACAATACCCGCAACGGACGCCGGGGAGCTACAGACACCGGCGACACCTACGATCAAACGGGAAGACATCTTCGAGGTGTTGAGCAACGACCGCAGACAGCACGTGCTCAACTACATGAAACACCGTGAGGGGGAGTCGGTACAGCTCCGCGAACTCGTCGATCAGGTGGCCGCCTGGGAGAACGACACCTCGATCGAGGAGCTCGACTCCTCCGCGCGCAAGTGCGTCTACACCGCGCTCAGACAGTCACACCTCCCGAAGCTCGACGAGTACGATATCGTCGAGTACGACCCGCGACGTGGTGAGGTAGAGCTGACCGAGGGCGCCCGTGAGGTCCAGATGTACCTCGAGTACGCTCCGAGAAACGAGATCCCGTGGTCGCACTACTACCTTGGGCTCTCGGGCGTCGCCGCGCTGCTGACGCTGGTGACGTGGGCCGGAGTGGGTCCGTTCGCCGGTCTCGGGGGACTCTCGCTCGCTGCCGTTCTGGTCGCGCTCTTCGCGACGAGCGCGGTGGTTCACACGTTTCGGTCACGGAAGACCCTCCTGGGAAGCGACGAAGCCCTGGAACCCTGATCGATCGTGTGCGAACGCCTCGCGGTCGCGTCGATCGGTTGGACGAGTGGAGGTCGTGAAACAGTGCGAGGAGAAACCGTGACGAATCTCGTGACGGAGACCGGTCCCGACGGGAACGACGAGAACGAC
>SKXI01000081.1 GCA_007128515.1 Halococcaceae archaeon
CCCTCTCGCCCGCCATTCGAGACCTCGTGAGTGCCAGCGGCGTTCGTGGACTGCAGCAAAGGATCCGGTCTCGAAGCGAGAGTTCGAGGTGTTCCGCGATGGTCGAGGCGTCTCGAGAGGGCGCTCAGCACGTCTCCCCGGGGGGATCACACCCCTCGCCGGTCAGTGATCGCAGTTCATCCCTATCGGTTACGGACGCCACCACGTCGACACAGTCAGCCTCGATATCTGAGACGTCCTGCCCGGTCCACTCGCCGTCACCGTCGAGCCGTCTGGAGACGACGAACGCACCGGGTTCCCGTGGCCACTCGCAATCGAGCGGTTCGGCGTCGTTCGCATCCAGTTCGACCGTCGTCTCGTGAATAGTCTCCCCCTGATGTACGATTCGGGTATCGTCTCCCCTGGGGTCGCCGGTGGAGTTGTGAACGTCCACACGAAGCAGTTCGACGTCGTTCCCGGGCAGGTCACCACAGCCCGCTGCACCAGCGGTGGAAACGGTGGCGAGCGTGGAGAGCACGGCCCTTCTGTTCAGACACTGGTGGTAATCATCGGGGGAGAAACGTCTTCCGAGTTGGAAACGGCACGTGAACCATAGCCGACTCTGAGCGAGCGATTCGTTCGGGTTCTGTCACCGACTCGCCCGAATCCGTTCGTCGAGTTCCGAGAGCGTGAGGACGTCTATCCAGGCCCCCATCCCGGAGCGCCGGGATGCGGGCGGTTGCGTTAGCCCCCTCCACCGAAGTCCCGTCCGGGTGACGGTGCCAGAACGGGCCGCCCTACCTATCTCGCTCGATCAGATGGCCGACGGAGGCGCTCGCCTCTTCGATCGTTCGACCCGAGGACCGTCCTCGCCCATCGGTCTCGTCGACGGCTCCCTCCGGTTCTCGCTTCGACCCGGGCGAATCCCCGCCCTCCACCTCGTTCCCCGGAAGCGAGCCCTCGGTACGGCCTGTGACTCTTCGGTGGCTTCCGATCCGCGATCGAGGGACGACGAACTCCTCCGACGATCCCTCTCAGTCCTGCTTCGGGCTGTAGTTCGGTGCCTCGTCGGTGATGACGACGTCGTGGGCGTGGCCCTCCGTCTGTCCGGCTGGCGAGACGCGGACGAACTCCGCGCGCTCTTTGAACGCGGGGAGGCTCTCGGCGCCGACGTAGCCCATCCCGGACTGCATCCCGCCGACGAGCTGGGTGAGTTCGCTCCGGACCGAGCCCTTGTAGGGGGTCGCGGCCTCGACGCCCTCGGGGACGTACTCCTCGTCCTCGTCGGGCTCGCGTTTGAGGTACCTGTTGCCCTCGCTCTCGCCGCTTCGCATCGCGCCGACCGAGCCCATCCCCCGGTACTGCTTGTACCGTTTGCCGTTCATCGTGATCACCCGACCGGGAGCCTCGTCGGTACCGGCGAAGTACGACCCGAGCATCACGGCGTCCGCGCCGGCGGCGATCGCCTTGATCGCGTCGCCGGAGTACCTGATCCCGCCGTCGGCGATCACGGGCACGTCGTGTGCCGACGCGACGTCCGCGACCTGACTGACGGCGGTGATCTGCGGCATTCCCGACCCGGTGACGACCCGGGTGGTACAGATCGATCCGGGTCCGATACCGACCTTGAGACCGTCGGCGAACCCGACGAGTGCCTCGGCGGCCTCTCGCGTCCCGATGTTCCCGACGACGACGTCCGCGTCGGTCTCCGCCGCGACCTCGCGTGCGCCGTCGATCACGTTCAGGTTGTGTGCGTGCGCACAGTCGATGAAGAGCACGTCCGCGCCGGCCTCGTCGGCGGCTCGGGCACGCTCCTCCTCGAACGGGCCGACGGCGACCCCACAGCGGAGCCGGCCGTGCTCGTCGCGCACGGCGTTGTCGTACTCCCGGCGCTGGAGGATGCCCTGCATCGTCACCAGCCCCACGAGGAGGTTCTCGTCGTCAACGACCGGCACGCGCTCGATCTTGTGTTCGTACATGAGGTCGAACGCCTCGCGCGCACCGACGTCCTCGGGCGCGGTGATCACCTCGTCGGTCATCGCCTCCCGCACCGGGTCGTTCTCGCCGACTTCGAGGTGTGGACGGATGTCGGTGCTCGAGATGATCCCCAGCACCTCGCCGTTCGTGTTCGTGACGGGCGCGCCGCCGACGCCGCTTCGGGCCATCAGGTCGTCGGCCTCCCGCACGCTCATCTCCGGGTCGGCCGTGACCACCGACTCGAGCGGTATGATCAGCTCGTCGGCGGCTTTCACCTGCTCGATCTCCTCGACCATCCGGTCGACGTCCATGTTCCGGTGGAGGACGCCGAGGCCACCGTGTCTGGCCATCGCGGTCGCCATCTCGCTCTCGGTGACGGTGTCCATCGCCGCGGTCAGGATCGGCACCCCGAGCGGGACGTTCGTCGAGACCCGCGTCGAGACGTCGGCGTCGTCCGGTTCGACGCGACTCTCTTTCGGTTTGAGCAGTACGTCGTCGAACGTCAGTGCCTCCGGAACGTCCAGTTTGCCCGAGAAGAACCCTCGTGTGTCGCTCGCCATATAATCGGTCTGCGTGCGCCGCGGAAAAGCGTTGCGAGAGACCGAAAGCGCGCCGCGCGGACGGCCAGCGGCGTGTGAACGTGTGCCGATCGGGTGGGCATGGATCGTCCATCGGTACCCGGACCTGCCGATCGATGTTCACCGCTGTCCGTCGGTGTGCGCCCGTTCGTTTCGCCCCCTGCGGTCACGGCTCACACAACGTTTATTCTCCCCGGTCGTGCACTATTCGTCATGGACTCCGACCGTCCGACCGTGCGGCGTGTCGTCGACCGATCGATCGCGGGACTCGACGGACGACTCTGGACGACATTCACGGGGTTCAAACGGTTCACACCGGGGAGCACGGTCGGCGAGCGGCTCGTCGAGGACCGTCCACCGGGAGCCAGACCGTTGCATGAGTAGCTCCCAGCACCCGATCGCGCTCCGGCTCGAACGCGCCGTCGACGGGCCGACGAAGCTGCTCGCGATCGTCCTGTTCCTCCCGCTGATCGACGGGATCTTCCCCGCACTGATACTCGCGGGAGCGCTCGACTCGGTGGCGGGGATCCTCCAGGTCGGCCTGCTCATCTTCGGCGGCAGTGCCGTCCTCGCCGTGATCCTCGCGGAGATGGACGGCAGCCCCCGCGAGCAGGCGACGATCGTTCTCGTTCTCGCGGTTCCGCTGGTCGCGCTCGCGGCGATCGAGGCCGCGCTCGCGCCCACCATCGCGAGCGTGCTCGACCTGGTGATCTTCGAGCGCTTCGCAGCGCTCGTCATCGCCGCGATCGCCGCGAAGACCGCGAGCGCCCGCGTCGGCGAGTACCTCCCTCGCCCGGCGGTGATCGTCGGCCTCGGCTTCGTCGCGAGCGTCGACCTCGCCGGCGCGTCGCTGGTCGTCACGACCGACCTCGAGCTGGTCGCCCGAGCGGTGGCGGCCGCACTGGTGGGCGTCGGGTTCGCGCTGGGCGTCGCGCTCGGGGGCCCCTGGCTCCGCGAGGCGATGGACATCGACCGGTTCCGGTTCGGCAGCGCGGTCGCACTCGGCGTACTCCCGCTCGCGTTGTTGAACCTCGTGCCGGAGCAGGCGCCGCTCGCGGTGCTCGCCGTCGCCGCGGTGCTCGCGTTCGACCCCGGTGGCGAGCCGATCGAGCGAGCATCGGAGGGGACGGTCGCCGACGGCGGCGATGGGGACGAGCGAGAGAGCACGGACAGACTGCTCGATCACGAACGCGCGCCCTGGCAGTGAGTCCGAAGTATTAGGCCGCTTGCCCTCCCCGTTCCGGTATGAGTCAGAACAGAGTCGTCGAGGGACGGATGGTCGATGCGAAGGGGCTCGCCGAACTGGTCGAGGACGACTCGGTGATGGAAGCCGAGTCGATCTCCGATGCCGACCGCGACTGTCCGGAGTGTGGCGGGAACGTCCTCTCGGTGGGCTACATGCCGAGCGTGACCGAGTTCGTCACCGGGTACAAGTGCCAGGACTGCGCCTGGAGCGCGGACGACCGGGAGTGAGGACCGAAACCGCTTTAGGGCGCTTCGGCATAGCGAGGGGTGCGGGGTCGTGGCCTAGTCCGGCAAGGCGACTGACTCCAGAGGACCGCGTGCCCGGTGACGACAC
>SKXI01000315.1 GCA_007128515.1 Halococcaceae archaeon
CGAGGACGGTCAGCACCCCGATCGACAGCGCGAGCGCCTCCCCCTCGACGATCACGGCGGCGACCCCACCGAGGAACGCGAGAGCCACCAGCCCGAGCCAGCCGAGCGCGAGCGTCCGCCTCGACGGCACCCGATCGAACCGGGAGAGCGGTCGGGGGATCCCCCGATCGCCGCCCGCAGCGGCCGCAGCGATCAGGAGCGCGAGGCCGAGGACCATCGTCGCGCCGATCCCCCGGTAGAGCGCGTACTCGTCGGCCCCGGTCGACCAGACGAGGAGCCAGAGCGCCTGCACCGAGCCGACGACGAGCACGCCGAAGGCGAGCGCCGCGAACGACGGCCGCCGTCCACGGCGCGAGAGGACCGCGATCGCGATCAGCGCCCCGATCAGGAACCCGAGGAGGTGGGCGTGGAAACCGATCCCGGCCCAGCCCGGCGGGACGGGCGGGCCGACCTCGACCGTCTCGCGGACGACCGGCTCAGCGAGCGCGTCGACGAGGAACGAGAGCGTCGAGGTGACCACGAGGCCGACGACCGCGGCGAGCGGGCGGGAGACGACCGCGAAGCCGACGATAGCGAAGACGGCACCCGAAAAGCCAAGCCCCGGTCCGAGCGAGAAGACGGCCGTGAGGAACGCGACCGCGAGCAGGGCGGCCGGAAACAGGACGAACGCGCGTACCGCCGGAGCCTCGACGAGCCGGTTCCGGCCCCCGTCGGTCAGGGGGTCCGAACGTACGGCCGACGAGTGGGTTTCCTCGACCGGCGCACCCGTTTCCTCGCCGGACCGTCCCCGGCCGTTCGGGTAGTGCCCCCAGGCGAACTCGGCGATCGCCCCGAAGACGAGCGTCGCGGTCATGTTCGAGAAGAGGTGGTCCGGACCGCCGTGTGCGACGCCCGCGGTGAGTAGCCCCGTCGGATAGAGATACGACCAGGTGACGAACGCGAACGTGACGGGGTCGTCCCAGTTCCGAGCGCCCCCCTGGACGACCAGGTAGAAGGCGACGACGGTCCCGACGGTGAGGAGGGTCCCCCAGGGGACGCCGTAGAGCAGCCGTTCGGCGGCGGCCGCCCGCCAGCGTCCGCGACCGTCGACGTACCACGCGAGGCCGACCGTGAGCGCGAGTGCCACGGCGAGGGCGACCTGTGTCGGCGTGACCGGCATTGGGTGGTGTTCGGGGAGCAGCGCCCTCAATGGCTCGGTCCGCTCCCCGGACGGTGGGAAACGACGCACCGAACGTGCGGTCCGGGAAACGGCTCCCACACCGGGGAGGCGAGGGCCGCCGGTCAGGCGTTCAGCGTCGCCCTCGGCCGGTCGGTGGACCCGTCACCGTCCGTGGAGGCCCCCGGTCACTCGAGGTGGTGGTACTCCAGTTCGTGGCCCGCCTCGACGGCCGCCTGTACCGCGGGCGACGGCTCGCCGACGCCACGGGTCGAGAGCTCCATCCCGGTGTCCCCCCGGCGGACGAGGACGTTCCGACGCCAGTCGCCGTCGACCTCGGGGTAGTCCTCCCGGTAGTGTGCGCCGCGGGACTCGGTGCGAAGGCGGGCGCTCCGCAGGATCGCCTCTGCCGCCGTGAGCATGAACGAGAGGTCGACCGCCAGTTCGAACTCGAGGCCCCGGCGGTCGCCCTCGATCCCGAGGCCCGCCGTCTCCTCCCGAACCCGGTCGAGTTCGGCGAGCCCGCGAGCGAGCCGCTCGTCGTCGCGAAGGATACCCGCGTACCGCTCCATCAGGTCCCTGAGTTCGGCGATCAGCTCCCCGGGCGAGCGCTCGCCGTCGGAGGCTTCGAGCGCCGCGAGGTCACCGAAGTGGCGCTCGGCGACCGCGCGGACCCCGCCGTCGAGGTCACGGCGCTCGGTGTCGATGCCCCCGGCGAGGTGTTCGCCGACGACGGCCCCGACCGCGACCGTCTCCGCCAGCGAGTTGCCGCCGAGGCGGTTCGCGCCGTGGACGCCCGCGGTCACCTCACCGACCGCGTAGAGCCCCTCGACGCCGGTCTCGCCGGTCGCGAAGTCGATGTCCACCCCACCCATCGCGTAGTGGGCGGTCGGTGTCACCTCGACCGGCTCCTCGGCGAGATCGACGCCGAGGGAGTCGAAGCGCTCGGTCATCCGCGGCAGGCGCTCCTCGACGAACTCGCGCGAGCGGTGGCTGATGTCGAGGAGGACGCCACCGTTTTCGGTACCCCGTCCGTCGTCGATCTCGTTCGCGATCGATCTGGCGACGACGTCGCGGGCGTCGAGTTCCATCTGGTCCGGGGAGTACCGCTCCATGAACCGCTCGCCCTCCGCGTTGAACAGCCGGCCACCCTCGCCCCGGACCGCCTCGGTGACCAGCCGTCCGTCCCACTCCTCGCCGTAGCGGTCGCCGACCATACCAGTCGGATGAAACTGGACGAACTCCATGTCCATGAGCGAGGCGCCGGCCTCGTAGGCGAGCGCCGCACCGTCGGCGGTGTTCTCCTCGTCGCGCGAGGAGTGCCGATCGTAGAGCGCGCTGTGACCGCCCGCTGCGAGGACGACCGCGTCCGCGTCGAAGAGGACGAACTCCCCCGTCTCCATCTCGTAGCCGGCGGCGCCGTGGACGCGCACGCCGTCCGAGAGCAGCCGCGTGACCATCACGTTCTCGCGGTACGGGATCCCGAGGTCCCGTGCACGGGCGACGAGCGTCTCCAGGATCGCCTCGCCGGTGCGGTCGCCGACGAAACAGGTCCGTCGGAACGACTGTGCCCCGAAGTAGCGCTGGTCGATCTCACCCTCCTCGGTGCGGGCGAAGTCCATCCCCCACTCGTCGAGTTCGCGGATCCGCTCGGGCATCGTCCGGGTGACGAGCTCCACGCCCGACGGGTCGTTCAGGAAGTGGCCCTCGGCGAGCGTGTCCGCGGCGTGGATCTCCCAGGAGTCCCCGGGGTCACGCGAGCCGAGGGAGGCGTTGATCCCGCCCGCGGCCCAGACGGTGTGGGCGTCGCCGTGATCGCGTTTGCCGACCACCAGCGAGTCGACGCCGCGCTCGGCGAGTTCGATCGCCGTGCGTGCGCCGGCGGCTCCGGCGCCGATCACGAGGACGGGCACCGAGACCGTCTCGTACTCGACGCTCGCTGGCGGTTCCCGTCGCTCGTCGTCCGGTGATAGAACGTCCATAGTGGACAAGAGTACGTTGGTGCCACACGGGTAAAAGGGGCTCGCTCGCGTTCGATTTCGATCGAATGGGGTCGTTCAGACCGTCCCGGTCTCGGGCTCCTCCGCGACCCGTTCGAGCACCTCGCCGGGCGTCGGCTCCTCCTCCCGTTCGCGTACCGTACCGCCCACGACGAGCGCCGCCGCGATCAGCACGAGGTTCTTCATGATGTACTGGCCCTCGAGCGTCGGCGCGTACGGCGCCGCGGTCCACGTCACCTCCGGGAGGAGGACGAGCGGGAGGAACGTCCCCGGCATCTGGACGAACAGCAGGAGGATACCCAGACGGATCAGCGGACGGTAGAGCAGACAGAGCCCGATCAGCACCTCCCACCAGCCGAGGATCGGGACGAACAGCTCGGGCGGAACGACGTAGACGGTGTTCGCGACGAGGTCGGCCGCTGGGCTCCGCCCGAGGGGCTTGAGCAGGCCGAACCAGATGAAGGTCACACCCAGCGAGTACCGGAGCAGTCGGAGCCCGTGACGCCGCATCCAGCGTGCGATCGTCCGGTCGATCCGCTCGGCGGTGTGGACGAGTTCGGTTCGGTCCATGGAAGAGCTCTCACCTTCGGTTACGGACTACACCCGTAAAATGCCTTCGTAACGCCTCGAACCCCGCGAATTCACGGAAAACGATCGTTCGGGTTAGCCAGTGTAGTCCGGGCGTTCGGCGTACCTGATCGGGTCCCGCTCGCCGAGGCGCTGGAACGCCCCCAGCCGGAACGCACACGAGTCACAGGTGCCACACGCCGGCTCCGCCGCCCGGTAACAGCTCCAGGTGTGCTCGAACGGCACGCCGAGTGCGAGTCCCCGTTCGGCGATCTCGGTCTTCGAGGACTCGACGAACGGGACGCGGATCTCGATCTCCGTATCCGGCCTCGTCCCCACGTCGACGCACCGCTCGAACGCCTCGAAGAACTCTGGCCGGCAGTCCGGATA
>SKXI01000273.1 GCA_007128515.1 Halococcaceae archaeon
CGGCCTCGGCCTTCTCGTATCGCCAGGTGACGTCGGCCTTCTCGTCCTGCCAGTCCCACGGCTCGACGAGCACGACGTCACCCTCCCTGATCCAGACGCGCTTTCGCATCCGCCCCGGGATCCGTGCGGTCCGCTCGGTGCCGTCGGCACACCGCACCGCCACCCGGTTCGCCCCGAGCATCTCCGTGACCTCCGCGAACACCTCGCCCTCCTCGGGCATCCGAAGGGACCGACGCCCCTCGTTCTCGCTCATAGATGGCTTTCGTCGGGCGTCGGTTTAAATCCGCCGACGGTTCAGCCCTCCGACCAGCGGTCACCCGCGAGGACGAACGGCCGGCCACCGAGGGGGCCGGGCGAGCCCTGCCCGTGGACGGCCGTCGAGGCCGGTCCAACGCCCAGTGATCGGCCCGATTCCTCCTCGCCCGCGATCCCGCTCGTGATGACGTTCCTGATCGCGTCCTCGACGGACATCTCGAGGTCGGTGACCCGCTCGCGGGGCATGTACGTGAGGAAGCCGCCCGTGACCGGGTTCGGCGCGAACGGGATGAAGATCGCGATCACGTCCCCGGTCGCCATCGCGTTCGTGACCGCTGGCGGGGCCTCGTTCGTCTCGAAACCGAGGACGTAGACCTCCGGGGAGAACTCGACGAGTTTCACGCCCTCGAACTCCTCGATCGTATCGCTCGCCATCATGTCCCCGACACGGCGAAAGCTCGTGTAGAGCGTTCCGACGCCCGGGATTCGGGCGATCGTGTAGTCGAAGACCTGTATCGCTCGCTCGCCGGCTCTGTGTTTCGCGACCGACCCGACGAGGACGATCACCCCGACGAGCACGACGAACGCGACGAACTCGGTGATCGCACCGATCGCGGACTCGTAGATGCCCAGTTCGACGAGCAGGCCGACGAGCGGGAGGCTGTTTATCAGCCCCTCGAAGCCCGCCCAGACGAGCAGGCCGACGAGCGGCGTCAGCGCCCGGCCGAGGAACTGCAGGCCGATCCAGAGGATATACAGCGTGACGATCAGCGGGACGATCACGGCGACACCCGCGAGGAAGGCGTCGGCGCTGAGCCGCGAGATCGGTCCCGTCGAGGACGAACGTGCCATTTTCGAACAGTGAAGGCGAGAGGGACATAGCCGTTGTGCCGGTGTTCGCGTCCGGTCGTTTTCGGGCGTGACCTCCCACGTCGCAGCCCTGTACTCCCGCAGGTCGTGTCCGGCTCCTGCCGTCCCACCGAGGGTGGCCGGTCCAGGTGAATCGAAATCACCGCCCCACGATCGCGATACGACGACCGTGTGGGTACGGGGGGAACGCTTCGAACCGCGCTTCTCGGCCCACCGAGGGAGGAACAGAGCCGATTCGAAGGAGTCCCTACTCCGGTTTCAGCCCGCCACCCTCGACGCGCATGACCGCCTCGCCGTCGGGGAGGTTCGGGGCGTCCACGAGACGAACGATCCGCTTGTCGCCCTTCGACTTCCGCAGGTACATTCTGAACGTAGACGTGTGCCCGAGGATGTTGCCCCCGATCGGCTGGGTCGGGTCGCCGAAGAAGGAGTCGGGGTTCGAGGAGACCTGGTTCGTGACGATGATCGCGGTGTTGTAGAGGTCGCCGATCCGCATCAGGTCGTGGAGGTGTTTGTTGAGCTTCTGCTGGCGCGGGGCGAGCTGGCCCCGGCCGACGTACTCCGCGCGGAAGTGGGCCGTGAGCGAGTCGACGCTGACCAGCCGGACGGGCCACTCGCTCTCTTCGTGCTCGCCGGCGAGCTCCTTCGCCTTCTCCGCGAGCAGCATCTGGTGGTTCGAGTTGAACGCCTTCGCGACGTGGATCTTGTCGAGGACGTCGGCGACGAGCGCCTCGAGCGCCTCCTCGTCGTCCGCCGAGCCCTCGATCTCGCGGTGGGCCATCGCGGCCTCGATGGTCTCGTCGTCGAGCCCACGGACCATGTCGTCGATGCGCTCGGGTCTGAACGTGTCCTCGGTGTCGATGAAGATCGCGGACCCCTCGAGCCCGCCGTGCTCCCTGGGAAGCTGGACGTTCACCGAGAGTTGGTGGGTGACCTGTGACTTCCCGGAGCCGAACTCGCCGTAGACCTCGGTTATCGACTGGGTCTCGACGCCCCCGCCCAGGAGCTCGTCGACGTCGTCGACCAGCCAGCTGAGCTTGCCGATCTGTTCGCGGCGTTCGAGCACGCTCGTGCCGGTCTCGAAGCCGCCGATGTCGGCGGCGTCACGTGCGGCGTTGATGATGTCCGCGGCGGTGGACTCGCCGACGTCGGCCGTGTTCGAGAGCTCGCCCGGGCTCGCGACCGCGAGGCTCTGGTACGTGTCGAAGCCGTTGTCCTTCAGCTTGTCGGCGGTCGCCGGGCCGACGCCCGGAAGCTCCTCTAGGTCTTCGGTCACTGCCATGCCTCCGCTTGTGCGCGATCGGTTATAAAGCCACGTTAACAGCGTAGCGGAAGTGAAGACGGAGGGGTAGGGGATCTGATACGATGCATGGTAACACGAGTGAAGCGGCTCGAATCCTGATTCCGGCTCTCCGTCAGTTCAATCCCAGGGATGGGTGGCCCCACGGTCGGGCCAGAGCGGATACCAGTACTCCGTGTCGCCCTCGACGTCCAGCTCGCCGTCGAGAACGCTCTGGAGTTTGAACTCGACCTGGCTGTTTCGCTCGCGTCCCGACTGCGGTGCGAACGGGTAGTACGATCCCCTGCGGAAGGAGTAGATCCAGTACGCGCGCTGGTCGTCCTTCCGGAAGGCGAACACCGCCGCGAGCAGTCGCGAGCCGAACCCCTCCTCGATGAACGTGTCCGCGGCGAAGTGGATGCTCGTGACGAGGTCCTCGGGGTGGCTGTCCTCCAGGACGACCCACCGGTAGCCCTGCGAGTCGGTCGTAAAGCGCGCGCTGGTCCCCGTCTCGACCTCGCCGGCCTCCAGAATCGCCTCCACCTCCCCGACGGTCTCCTCGAAGCTCCGGCTGTCGACGTTCGAGAAACAGAGCGCCGCGGCGTCGGCGTTCTCGAACCCCAGGTCGGCCTCCATCGTCATGTACGCCGTCGACATCCCGAAGAGGTCCTCCGGGTCGGCGTCGCGCGTCGCGTCGTACTCGGCACTCGTGCCCAGCAGCGAACGGATCGTATCGAGGATGCCCATGGTCGCGGGAGGGTGTCGAAATACAAAATCCCGCCGACCTACCGCTCGAAGGCGACCTCGCGGTCGCCGTCCCGGTCCCGGTCGCGATCCCACTCGTGTTCGCGACCGGCGCGCTCGTCCGCGTCCAGGAGGACCGACAGGCGGTGTTCGAACTCCTCGTCGCCGATCTCGCCGCGGACGTACCTGCGCTCGAGCTCCTCGACGGGATCGAGCGACTCCTCGGATTCGTCGGCGTCGCTCCCGATCGAGAGATACCCCCGTCTGGCAGCGACCCACGCGAGCGAGAGCGCGAGAAGCAGCAGTCCCGCGAGGATCGGGACGAGGAAGGGCGCCTCCGCGATGAGCACGACCAGCAACACGAACCCGAAGACGATCGTCGTGGTCACGACCCCCGCACCCAGGACGAGCGCGACGAGCGCGAGCAGCTTGTTCCGGGCGATCCAGTCCCGTAGACCGCTCATGTGGCGGGGATCTGTCTGCGGATAACAAAGTCGTTCCCCTTCGGTTCGGAGCGTGAAAGCGGGGAGTCGAGCGGCGGGGATCACCGGTCGGTCGAGAGGAGTCGGGTTCCGTCGGTCGCGTTCGCGTCTCGAACACGGAACCGACGAGTGCGGCGGTCGGACGCCGTCGGGCCGCCCGCAGGAGTCGAGAACCAGGCGAGACGGTCCGTCTGCAGACCGGTCATCACCTTCGGTCGAGAACGCTGCGAACGGCGGTCATGGGGAAGGGATCGGCGGGAATCGACGACGCGCTTCGGCGCCTCAGACGGCCATCTCGCGCTCGAGCTGCTGGAGCGCCTCGATGCGCTTTTCGGTCGGTGGGTGGGTGCTCGCGATCTTCCCGATGAAGCCCGAGCGGATCGGGATGATGAAGAAGGCGTTCATCTCCGCCTGCTCGCGCATGTCCTCCTTCGGGACCTTGTCCATCCGCCCGGAGATCTTCATCAGCGCGGAGGCCAG
>SKXI01000251.1 GCA_007128515.1 Halococcaceae archaeon
CGGGTGCGCGATGTCGTCTTCTGCCACTGGTCGGTCGGGCCCCGCGAGCTACGTCGACGGCTCCCCGAGCGGCTCGACCCGATCACCTACGACGACCGGGCGTGGGTGAGCGTCGTCGCGCTCGCGGTAGAGTCTGCGCGACCGTTCGGCGCACCCGTCGGGGGACGGTCGTTCGCACAGCTCAACCTCCGGACGTACGTCCACGACGGACGGGAAGAGGGCGTCTACTTCCTCGCGCTCGCCACGGGCGACCCGCTCTCGGCGGTTCCCGGCCGGTACCTGTTCGGCCTGCCGTACTCGAACGCGTCGGTCTCGCACACTGCGGGCGACGGCGACGTGACGGTTCGGTGCCGAGCGGAGGACCGAACGCTCTTCTCCGGTCGGTTCGAGTACGGTGGGAGACCGTACCGGGCGGCGGAAGGGTCGCTCGACGCCTTCCTCGTCGAGCGGTATCGCTACGTCGCGGACACCCGCTTCGGCCGCCTCGTCGAGGGGGAGATAGACCACCGCCCGTGGGAACTCGTCCCCGCCGAGGCGATCGGCGAGGTCGACGCGGCCGGGCTCTTCCGGCGCGAGGGACTCGCGCCACCCGATACGGAACCGCGGTGTGTGTACGCCCGGTCGCTGCGAATGAGCGCCGGCCGGCCGCGGCAGCTCCCGCGGTGAGCGCCACGTCGTCAGCCGGGATGAGAACCCCGATAGCCCTCCGGGCCCTAGCCCGGACATGGCATCGGTCCTCTCGATGCGCTGGCGGGACGGCGTCTTCTGTCACTGGCCGACCGAACCGGACGTCGTCCAGAGACGGCTCCCCGACGGACTCGACGTGGCGACGTTCGAGGGGAGCGCCTACCTCGGCGTCGTCCCGTTCGTGATGGAGGCGATCCGGCCGCGAGGTATCCCCGGAAGGGTCGGGCGGTCGTTTCCCGAACTGAACCTCCGGACCTACGTCGAGCGCGAGGGCGACTCCGGTGTGTATTTCTTCAGCCTCGACGCCGACGACCGGCTCTCGGTCGCGCTCGCCCGCCGCGCGTTCCAGCTGCCGTACTACCGCGCGCGGATGCGCTTCGAACGGCGGGGCGAGCGAATCGAGATTCGAAGCCAGCGGACGACGGGAGGAGTGCCGCCCGCGAGCTTCGACGCGACGGTGGAGGTCGGCAGGGAGCACCGTCCGGTCGAGCGGGGAAGTCTAGAGGGCTTCCTCGTCGAGAACTACCGATTTTTCACCGAGAGCGATCGCGGACGGCTCTACGCCGGCGAGATCGACCACGAACCGTGGCGGCTCGCGCCCGCCGAGGTGACGATCCGCGAGAACGGGCTGTTCGCGGCCAACGGGTTCGAGGGGAGAGAGGACGAGCCGATCTGTCACCACGCGAAACCGCTCGAGGTGAGCGCCGAGAGAATCCGGGCGGTGTGAAATCGCGTCGGAGCGCATCGTGTTCGGATCGGGCGACGTAGGTTCCCGACGAGCGCGATCGGGCTGGGTTAGTACCCTGAGGTACCCATGGGGTGACGAACCTTCCCGTGAGCGTCACACCGCGAGTGGCCTCGGTTCGCTCGAGAACTGGTCTAATCGTCGGCAGTATACGCTCCGCTTCGGTTCGACTTGAGCGACGGCCATATTCCTCGGGAACCGCCGAAACCGATCTGGAGAGTCCGTGGCCGGTGGAGTCGCATGCCGGTGTGGAGCCGGCGGTGGGGAGAGCCCGCCTCCGAAACGATGGATCGCGGTCGCTCTGCGCCGGTAGAAGCGGTGTTCGAGATACGGCGGTGGGGTAGTGTGTGCGCACACTACGTTTTATTGAGGTGCACTCCGTATCCCGTGTATGAGCAGCGAGGGCGTCGACGCCGAGAGCAAGGTCTCGGGGAATCAGGCGAACATCCCCGTCCACATCCGGCGGGAACTCGACATCGACGACGGGGACAGACTCCGCTGGCGGATCGAGGATGACGGCACGCTCCGCATCCGGGTCGTTCAGCGACGCAGCGGCACGTTCGATGACTTCGACGGCTACGGTGGCGAGGGAGAGACTGACGTCACGGCCGACCACGACGCCTGGGGCGTCGAGATCGAGTAGATGCCACGCGCGCTCGTCGATACGACCGTCCTCTTCGCCGCAGCGTATCGCCGCGACGGCGCACACGACGACGCCCTCCCGATCCTCCGGGGGATCGACTCGGCGGACCTCCCCGAGGCGGTGGTCCTCGATTACGTGCTGGCGGAGACGCTCAACGGGCTGATCACGCACGCCGGCCACGGCGCTGCCGTCGACTTTCTCGACCGCGTCGAGGGGAACGCGCGGTTCCATCTCGACTCACTGACCGCGGAGGCGTTCGCGACGGCGAAGGCGCTCTTCCGGCGGTTCGAGCGGCTCTCGTTCGTCGACGCCTGCATCGTCGCCTACATGCGGACGGAGGGTCTCGGCTACCTCTACGCGTTCGACGACGACTTCGACGCCGTCGGGGACGTCTACCGTCTCGACACCGCGACGAATCCGTATCACCCCGGATGAGGACGATACCCCCACAGGTCTCCTGCGGATGAACAGGGACCTGAGATCCCTGGCCACCACCGTTGTCGCACCGAGAGGGATCGGTAATCGGTAGTCACGATGGGGAACTACTGGCCGTCTCGCTCGTACAGCCATCACCGACCGACGTAGCCGTCAGTCCCATCAGTATCGACCTCTTACGGCACCGATTGCATCTCGTGCCTGCCGAGGTGACGATCCGCGAGAACGGACTGTTCGCGGCCAACGGGTTCGAGGAGCGAAGCGAAGAGCCGGTCTGTCACCACGCGAAGTCGCTCGAGGTGCGTGCCGGACGGATTCGGGCGCTGTGAGGTCACGTCGGGGCGCATTGTGTTCGGATCGAGCGGCGTCGGTTTCCGACGAGCGCGATCAGACCAGGCGACCGCCCCGGGGGCGGTTCGTGAGGGGGCGAACATTCCGGTGAGCGTACATGCTGCGAGTGGTCTCGAAACGTTCGGGAACCGGTCTAGTCGTCGGCAGTATACGCTCCGCTCCGGTGTTTGATCCGAGCGACGACCGTATCCCTGTTCTCGCGGTCGAACGTCGTCGAAAGCCGAAAGCTACCGATTCGGACCTTCCTGTACGGGCTGTTCCGCATCGGCTCGCCGTACTCCGGGGGATCTCGCCACGGCGTCTCACAGATCTCATCGAGTTTCCTGCGGATCTGCTGCCGATCGTCGTGTTCGAGATTCTCGAAATCGGCGCGTGCCCGTGAGGTGAATCGCCACGTCCACTCGCCACCATGGCTCTCTACTGCTCGGCTCCGTTCTCGAGACCGAACGCCTCGACGATCTCCTCGCGGGAGTAGGTCTCCCCGGTTCGCATCTCGCGTTCCGCCTGAGCGAGTGCCGACAGCTCGTCCCGATCGAACGTGGGGTTTTCGACCGAATCGCGGAGCACGTGGCGGACGTACTCCGAGCGGGAGTTGAACCCCCGTCCCTGCCACACCTCGTCGATCCGTTCGAGGAACGTCGGGGTGATACGGACCGTGATCTGGGTACGGTCGTCACCGTCGTCGCCTCCCGCTGGCGATGCGTCAGACATACATGTGTATTGCAAACGCAACACTCATAGCACTTCCGACGGGGTAGTTCCTCTCCACAGGTGGTGGGCTAGGCTGTGATTCCACGCGGGGAACTGCCGCTCGTACGATCGTTACACCGACCGACGTAGCCATCGGTTCCATCACTACCGACCGGCATCGACTGTATCTCGCGCCAGCGAACGTGACGGTCCGCGAGAACGGGTTGTTCGCGGCCAACGGGTTCGAGGAGCCGAGCGGAGAGCCGGTCTGTCACCACGCGAGGCCGCTCGAGGTGCGTGCCGAGCGGATCCGGCCGCTGTGAGATCGCGTCCGAGCGAAATCAGCCACACGGGAACAGGAGAGGGAGAGATGTGGACGGACGGATGGTCTCTTCAACGGATAACGATCGATCGGGAGAGGTCGAAGAACCCCCGAGGGAGCCAGGTATCGCGAGTTTTTGATCTCTCACACTATAGTTAGCACGTGGTTCCCGGGGGATCACAATCGTCTCCAGTCAATATGTGAAAATGACCGTCTGAGTTCACGTTGAAC
>SKXI01000244.1 GCA_007128515.1 Halococcaceae archaeon
AGCACGTTCGGCGAGGAGATGATCAACCTCGACATCGGGGTCCACATCGACGGCTGGCTCGCGGACACCGCGATCACGGTCGACCTCTCGGGTAACGACGACCTGGTGGAGGCGAGCGAGGACGCGCTGGAGGCGGCGATCGAGCTGATCGAACCGGGCGCGGACACCGGCGAGATCGGGGCGGCGATCGAGGAGACCATCACCGGCTACGGCTACAACCCGGTGGTGAACCTCTCGGGGCACGGCCTGGGCCACTGGGAACAGCACACGACGCCGAGTATCCCCAACAGAGCGGTCACACAGGGCGTCTCGCTCGAGGTCGGCCAGGTGATCGCCATCGAGCCGTTCGCGACCGACGGCAGCGGGAAGGTCGGCGAGGGCACCGACGAGGAGATCTACTCGCTCGAACGCGAGGGCTCGGTCAGGAACCGACAGGCCCGATCGGTGCTCTCACAGATCACCGACGAGTTCCGGACGCTGCCCTTCGCGACCCGGTGGCTCGACGAGCCACGCGCGGAGATGGCGCTCAGACGGCTCAAGAGCCAGGGGCTCGTCCACGGCTACCCCGTCCTGAAGGAGGAGGAGGGTCGCCTCGTCAGTCAGAAAGAACACACGGTGATCGTCACCGAGGACGGCTGTGAAGTGACGACGCGGTAGGCCCGGCGAGCGCCGTCGCTCCCGAGCGGCTCACGCGTTGTTCATTCGCTGACTCCGCCGTTCGTCACAGCGGAGACAGCGGGTGATCCGGTAGGGTTCGCGGGAGTAGCGTGCGTTCTCGGCCTTCGTGCTCTCCGTTCGGAGTTCGATCGAGACCTCGTGGTCGGTCTCCGCTTCGCAGGTGGGACACCACTCGGCCATCGTCTGTCGTGGGGACGTCGCGGCCATGGCAGACATATACGCTAAAGATATATAATTTAATCGTATGTTAACGGCCGGGGATCGGGCCTCCTCCGGACGGCCCTCGGCCAGTACGCTCCGGGCCCCTCCACCCCGTCTCTCACGACCGAGCCTTCACGGTCGTCGCAGCCCGGTCGATCGTCTACCCCACGATCGATCTACCGACCGATGGGAGGTGCCTAAGTCGTCGCCCGCCTACGCCACCCATGGACCAGGTGTTCGCCCCGTGGCGGATCGAGTGGATCGAGCGCGAGGAGAAGAACCCGGATGTGGAGGACTGTGTCTTCTGTGAGCTTCCCGACCGCGAGACCGACCGCGAGAGCCGGATCGTCGCGCGGAGCGCCCACTCGTTCGTCCTCCTGAACAACGCCCCGTACAACCCCGGCCACGTCATGGTGATCCCGTACCGGCACACCGGGGAGTACACCGATCTGGACGAGCAGGAGCTGTTGGACCACGCCCGCTTGAAACAGCTGACGATCGAGGCGCTCGAGGTGGCGTTGGCCCCGGACGGTGTGAACACGGGCTGTAACCTCGGACGGAGCGCCGGCGGATCGATCCGGGACCACCTCCACACGCACGTCGTCCCCCGGTGGGAGGGGGACACGAACTTCATGCCCGTCATCAGCGAGACGAAAGTGATCGTCGAGGGGCTCGAAGCGACCTACGACCGACTCCACGACGCGTTCGCCGCCCGCGAGGGGAGCGAGACCTCGGGGACCGATCGTGCCGTCGTCGTCCCCCCGTCGTCTAGACGGTCTGATGAATAGCAGAGCGTTCAAATACCAGTGGTACAGTGGATACGATGCACCGTGGTCGCCACGGTACGAAGACAGTGGGATGTCATGATAGGATGGTTACGGACGATCGTCGCCCGGGATCACCGGGCGAGCGAAGGCACTGACCGACGGCCGACGACGAAACCGGCCGACGAAGCGATGGTGATAACCGACGACGAGATCGTCGTCCAGCTGCTGCTCGACAACGACGGCGTGATGTGGCAGTCGACGATCGTCGAGGAGACCGAGTGGTCGAAGGCGAAGGTGAGCCGGCTGCTCACCGGTCTCGACGAGGACGGTCGGATCCGAAAACTCTCCCGCGGACGGAGAAACGTCATCTGCCACGAGTCCGTCGAGATGCCGGCCGAACGAACCGCCGGCAACGACCTCAGAGGGCACGGCTGAGGTCGACTCACGCTCTCACCGAACGGAACCGGCGACGCGACCCGCTCATACGGTCCGCTGTGACGATTTGTCGGCGCAATCGCAGGACAGGTCGCCCTCCGGCCGGTACTGACGTACAGCAGTCCGTATCAGTTCCTCGCCGGTACGCCGAAGGCGTACATCGGCTCCGCGCTCGTCACCTCGACGGCGAGGAACTCGCCGGGTTCGACGCCGTACTCGGACGCGTCCCGGACGATCACCTGCCGGTAGGCCGAGTCCCGACACTTCACCGAGTCTCCGGTACCGGGTTCCACACAAAGGACGTCGCGGGTCTGTCCCACGAGGCGCTCGTAGACCTCGGCGACGATCTCGCGTTTGACCGCGCTCATCTCCCGTGAACGCTCTTTCTTCACCGTCCCGCCGAGGCCCTTCATCGCCGCGGCGTCGGTGCCCGGTCGTTTCGAAAAGCGCGTGACGTTGATCTTCTCCGGCCGGATCTCCCGCATGAGTGCCATGCTCGCCTCGTGGTCCTCCGGGCGCTCGCTCGGGAAGCCGACGATGAAGTCCGTCGAGAGCGTCCACTCCTCCAACTCGCTGTCGAAGGTCTCGACCACCTCGCGGAACTCCCGGACCTGGTGCTGGCGGCGCATCTCCCCCAGAACCGCGTTCGAGCCGCTCTGGACCGGGATGTGCAGGAAGTCGTAGAGCTTCTCCTCGCGTGCGAACACCGCGGCGAGCTCGTCGCGGATGCCGTGGACCCCCTTCGGGTTCGCCATCCCGACTCTGACCCTGAACTCGCCGTCGATCGCACAGATCTCCTCCAAGAGCGTGTGCAGCTTCCGCTCGCCCGTGTCCCAGCCGTAGACGCCCGTGTCCTGACCGGTCACCCGGATCTCGCGCGCCCCGGCGTGGACGAGCGCGCGCGCCTTCTCGACGTTCTCCTCGATCGGAGGCGAGTCGATCTTCCCGGTGGCTCGCTTCGTGATGCAGTACGAGCAATCCGACATGCAGCCACGGGCGATCGGGAGGATGCCGATCACGCCGTCGAGAACCGGCTCCGTGTCGGGCGTCGTCGTCGGACACTCCCCACCGAGTACCGCCCGGGGCACCGCGTCCCAGTGGACCACCTCGGCGTCGATCCCCGCATCCTCGAACGCCTCGCCCTGGGCGAGCGCCATACAGCCGGTGACGATCAGGTCGGCGCTCTCCTCCTCTAGCTCGCCCGCCCGGCGGAGCATGTTCGTCTCCGTCTTCTCGACGACCGTGCAGGTGTTCAGGATCGAGACGTCGGCCTCCTCGGGGCTCGGGACCCTGTACGACCCGGCGTCGCGCAGGCGCCGCTCGATCTCGCGGCTCTCACCCCGGTTGGCCGTACAGCCGTACGTCTCGATGTGGTACCGCGCCATTCGTGGGAGAGTCCGGTTCCCGCGAGCAAAAGGCCGACGGTCTCCCGGGAAAGAGCTATTATCGAGTATCGAACAGTTCGGGTGATGCCCTCCAGACGACACGTCCTCCTCGCCCTCGGCGCGGCCGCCGGAGCCGGCTGCCTCGCGGGTTCGGACCGTGGCGACGGAGCCGAGACGAACGGGACGCCGGTCCCGCCCGACGAGCGCCCCGATCCCTCGCGCCACGTCTCCGGGAGCGACGGCCGGTGGTCCTCGCGCGGGTTCGACGGCGCGAACACCCGCTGGGTGCAGGAGGGGCCGGCCCCGACGGGTGAGATCGAGGAACGCTGGCGGCGGGAGATCGGCTATCGGGAAACGGAGCCGATCGTCGCCGACGGGCGGGTCTACGACGTCGGCGAGGAACTCCACGTCCTCGACGCCGACGACGGCGAGGAGCTCTGGGCCGCATCGAGCGACAGGGGATTGACCCCGCTCGTCTTCGAGGACATCGTCTACCACGTCGACGACGAATGGTCGATCGTCGCCCGCGATGTCGAAACCGGCGAGCTCCGCTGGGAAGACGGACCCGGTGCGAGAACGAGCCCCGCGAGCGTCGACGGCCGCCGGCTGTTCGTCGGCGACGGCGAGACGCTCCGGTG
>SKXI01000464.1 GCA_007128515.1 Halococcaceae archaeon
CAGGAGCTGTGTCATCGTCCGTTCGATCGCGTCGTAGCTCGCCTTCGACTCCGGGAGCTCCGCGTTCACCTCGTCGAAGGAGGTCCCGTGGTACATCAGCACCGAGACCCCCTCGATCGTCACGACCGAGGGGTTGCCCGTGATCCGCGCGTCGTGGGCGGCCATGATCCCTCTGAGCTCCTCGTCGAAGCCCGGCTGTGGCTCGGCGAGACGAACGGCGTCGTGGTTGCCCGGGATCATCACGATCTCCAGATCGCCCGGGACCGCTTTCAGGTGTTCCGCGAACCGCTCGTACTGCTCGTAGATGTCGACGATCGAGAGCTCCTCGTCTTGGTTCGGGTAGACGCCGACGCCCTCGACCATGTCCCCCGCGATCAGGAGGTACTCGATTCGCTCGGCCTCCTCGGTGTGGAGCCAGTCGGCGAAGCGTTCCCACGCGTCCGCCACGAACTCCTGACTCCCGACGTGGACGTCGCTCACGAGCGCGGCCTGGACGTGACGATCCGCCGTGTTCGGCCGGTTGGTCCTCGGCACCTCGGGGAAGTGCATCTCGTCGGTGAAGACGATCCCCGCGTCGTCCGAGAGGGTTCCCGTGACCGCGATCACCTCGTCGCAGAGCAGCTCGTCGACGACGTCCGCGAGCTCACGGTCTTTCATCACGAGACAGGGGAACAGCCCGGTCGTGTCCTCCAGTTCGATCAGCCAGTGGCCGTTCGCGGTCGAGCGGACGTCGTTGACCATCCCGATGAGTTCGACGTCGCTTCCCCCCGGCATCCCTCGCACCGCGCGCATCGGCCGGTGGTTCACCCGCCCGCGCAGCATTCCCGAGAGGCGTTCGTAGCGGTCGCGAAAGAGCGAAACGAACTGTTTGTACTCGCCGGTACCGGTACTCCGCCCGGTGATGTCGCCGGTGATCTCGATCGGGTCATCGGGTCGCGTGCCTCCCCCATCGGCTCCCGGTTCGAGCGCCGCGCCGGTACGGCTCCCCGCCGGTGCGGCCGAAGACCCCTTCGTTTCCACTGGAGAGTTCTCACCGTCCTCAGGTGGTTTCCGGCTCCCATCTCCAGTTGAAACGGAGGGGTCCGTGTTCGGCCGAGTGGAACCGGACGACCGCCCTTTCACGTCGAGTACCGACCTGACGTGTTCGCCGGTCAGTACGAGGGTCCCCTCGGGGAGGCCCTCGGTGACCCGCTCGACGCTCTCTTCGAACTCGTCGGCCTCCGCGAGGAGGGTGAGCGCCTCACGATCGACGTTGATCCCGCGGCTGACGAGCGCCTCGAGGACTCTTCGGTCCGCCTCGTCTGACACGGCCCGAGTACCCCCCCGGGAGCAAAAAGCGTGGCGAAACCCAGAAGGTTCAAACCCGAACCCGTAGTAGGAACGTCGATGAGTGGTCCCGAGGACGGTCCCCGAGAGAACCGCGGACCGTCGCGCCCGGACCTGTCCGGCGAGTCGACGGACGGAGATCGACCGGAGTCCGTCCGCGAGTGGGCACACTGGGCGTGGACCGTCGACCGGGGCCCGGTGATGGTGGTGAGGGAGATCGCAATCAGCGCGAGCGTCGTCCTCCTGATCGGGTTGCTCCTCTTCGGCGTTGCTGGCGTCTGGCCACCGATGGTCGCGATCGAGAGCGGTTCGATGAGCCCGAACATGCACCAGAACGACCTGGTGTTCATCACCGCGCCCGATCGGTTCGCGAACGACGCCTCCGTCGAGGGAACGGGCATCGTCCCCGCCGACGAGGCCGAGAACACGGGCTACAGCAAGTTCGGTGAGCCGGGAGACGTGATCGTCTTTACCCCGAACGGGAACGACCACCGCACCCCGATCATCCACCGCGCCGAACACTGGGTCGAAGAGGGCGAAGACTGGTACGACCGCGCCGATCCCGACGCCGTGGGCGCCGCCGGCAGCTGTGACGAGCTTCAGAACTGCCCGGCACCGCACGACGGCTTCATTACGAAGGGCGACAACGAGGTGACGAACACCCAGTACGACCAGGTCCGCGGTCAGGCAGATCCGGTGAAACCCGAGTGGGTGATCGGGACCGCCGAGCTCAGAGTGCCGTACCTCGGCTGGGTCCGCCTCCAGATCGCCGAGATCACCTCTCCCGGAACGGTGAGCGTAGAGGTCGTCTCGGAGCCGGCCGCGGTGACCGAGCCTGCTGCACCGATCGAACCCGCCGCCGCGACCGAGGTCGAACGGACCGGACTCGATCGCTGTCTCCTCTAGCGAAGCGAGGTCGTCGACTCCTCCAGTGAAACGACGTCTTCGGTACCCAACTGCGTTCTTCTCGTGGTGAGGGAACGGACGGTGTCGTTTTCCCGGTGACGAAACGAACGGTGTCGGTCTCCCGGTGACGTCACACCGTGGGACACGACGCACGCGAGCGTCGTGGTACTCTCGTACGGCCTGTTGTACCCCGTATCAGCTGTCGAAACGAGCCTGAACGAACGGCTGGACGTCGTCGATGTCGCCGAGTCGCGAGTCGGCCATCAACACGGCCTCGGTCTCGTCGATCGGGACCGAGAGGGTGATCTCCTTGGTCCGGCCGTACCGGCCCTTGCTCACGACCGACGCGTTCGCGATGCCGAGCATGTCGAGTTCGCTGATCAGGTCCGTCACCCGACGCTGGGTGAGCGGATCGGCGTCGATCTCGCCGCAGAGGCGTTTGTAGATGTTGTACACCTCGCCGGTGTTGATCGTGTGGATGCCGTTCTTCTCCAGGAGGATGATCGCGAACAGCACGAGCTTCGACTGCGTGGGGAGGGTCCTGACGACCTCGACGACCCGATCGAGTTCGATCTTGTCCTGGGCCTGTCGGACGTGTTCCTCGTCGACCTCGCCGAGTCCCTCGCGTTCGGCGAGTTCGCCCGCCGTTCGGAGCAAGTCGAGCGCGCGTCGGGCGTCGCCGTGTTCCTGGGCGGCGAACGCCGCACAGAGCGGAATGACGTCCTCGGTGAGCGCCTCCGGTTCGAACGCGATCTCCGCGCGGTGCTGGAGGATGTCCCTGAGCTGTGTCGCGTCGTACGGCGGGAAGACGATCTCCTCTTCCCCGAGGCTCGATTTCACCCGGGGGTCGAGGAAGTCGGTGAACTTCAGGTCGTTCGAGATGCCGATGATCGACACCCGGGAGTTCTCGAGTTCGGAGTTCATCCGCGAGAGGTTGTAGAGCGTGTCGTCGCCCGATTTCTCGACGAGTTTGTCGATCTCGTCGAGCATGATCACGACCACCCGCTCCCGGTGGTCGACCGCGTCGAAGAACTCCTGGTAGACCCGATCCGTCGGCCAGCCGGTCATCGGCACCGCTTCGCTCTCGGCCAGTTCGGTCTCGAGCGTCTCGATCCGGTCGTCGACCTCCGAGACCGTCTCGAACGGCGTCTCCACGAGCGAATCCCGGTCCTCCCGTACGTCCTCCGCGAGCGAGCGAAGCCGTTCGAGCCCGCGTTCGATCCCCCGCTCGTTCGCGTCGATGAACTTGTTCCCGAGCTGGGCGAGCACGCGGTACTGGGTGTCGGTCACCTCGCAGTTGATGTACTCGACCTCGCAGGGGACGTCGTACTTCTTCGAGGTCTGCTCTAACTCCTGGCTGACGAACTTCGCGCTCGCGGTCTTTCCCGTCCCGGTCTTCCCGTAGATGAGGATGTTCGAGGGGGTCTCACCCCGCAGCGCAGCGACGAGGATCGTCGCCATCTTGCTGATCTGTTCGGAGCGATGCGGGAGCTCGTGGGGGGTGTACGACGGACGCAGCACCTCCTTGTTCTCGAAGATCGGCTCCCCGCTCATCAGGTCGTCGAACAGCCCTTGGCTGGCCCCCTCGTCGTCGAGGACCTCGTCTATCTCGACGTCGAACGACCAGTCGTCACCGGTCGCTCGACGCCCCCTGCGGTTCGTTCCGGATGAGTTGTCGCCCGTCATAGCTACGAGTGAACCCCCCTATTTCAAGTGGAATCCTCGCCCGCGAGACGAGGATTCGGGCTACAGAGCGGCTCTATCGCCGTTATTCCACGCAGTGAGTAGGGAGAATCGTGTACTTGAAGCAGACGAACGCAATGGCCAGCGGAGTCTTAAACCTATCCCTTCAGCGGGACGGGCCAC
>SKXI01000003.1 GCA_007128515.1 Halococcaceae archaeon
GGGTCGACGTCCCAGCACTCGTCGACGGCGAACGGACACCGCGGGGCGAACTTACAGCCCGGCTCCGGATCGATCAGGTCCGGCGGCTCGCCGGGCACCGAGACGAGGTCCTGTGAGTCCTCGCTGATGTCCGGAAACGCGTTCCTGAGCCCCATCGTGTACGGGTGACGGGGGTTCTTGATCACGGTGCGGGCGTCGGCGTACTCGACGACACGGCCGGCGTACATCACCGCGATCATATCACACGTCTCGGAGACGACCGACATGTCGTGGGTGATCATGATCATCCCCATCTCGTACTCCTCCTGGATCTCGTTGATGAGCTTGAGGATCCGGTCCTGGATCATCACGTCGAGCGCGGTCGTCGGCTCGTCCGCGAGCACGATCGACGGGCTCAGCGCGAGCGAGAGGGCGATCATCGCCCGCTGGGCCATCCCGCCCGAGAACTGGTGTGGGTAGTCGGTGATCCGGTCGGGCTCCAGACCCAGCTCCTCGAACAGCTCGCGCGCACGCTGGCGCGCCTCCGCCTTCGAGACGCCCTCGTGGACCCGGATCACCTGCATGATCTGTTTCCCGACCGTCTGGACGGGATCGAGCCCGTTCATCGCGGTCTGTGGGATCATCGAGATCTCCTGCCAGCGGATCCGCTTTCGCAGCTCCTTCTCGGTGAGTTCGGTGAGTTCGGTCCCGTCGAGGTTCACGGAGCCGCGCACGACCGATCCGTTCCTGGGCAGCAGGTCGAAGATCGACTTCGCGAGCGTCGTCTTGCCACAGCCGCTCTCGCCGACCAGCCCGAGGGTCTCCTTCTCGTCGACGGTGAACGAGACACCGTTGACGGCGTGTACGTCGCCCGCCTCCGTCCTGTACCGCGTGTGTAGGTCGTCGATCTCTAGCATGTCAGTGTCTCAACTCCCGGTTGGTGATCTCCTCGAGGCTCCGTCCGATGAAGAACACGGACGCGACGAGCAGCATGATGCAGATCCCGGCGGGCAGCACCCACCACCAGGCGAACCGGATACCGCCCGAGTGGTACGCCTGGAAGAGCATCTGTCCCCACGACCAGAGCTCGGGGTCGCCGAACCCGAGGAACGCGAGGCTCGCCTCGTAGATGACCGCGTACGCGACCGCGAACGCCATGTAGAGCCCGACGAGCGGGAGCACGTTCGGGAAGATGTGTCGGTACATGATCCGGATGTCGCTCGCGCCGACCGCCTTCGCCGACTCGATGTACGGCCGCTGTTTCTGCGAGAGCACCTCCGATCGTATCACCCTCGCCGAGTCGCGCCAGAGGATGAGCCCGATCACGAGGATGATGTTCTGGATGTTCGTCCCGAAGATGAACACGAGGACGATCACGAACGGGAGGAACGGGAGCCCGTAGGCCACGTCGACGATCCGCATCAGGACGTCGTCGATCGTCCCGCCGTAGTAGGCGCTCACCAGCGCGACGTTCGCGCCGATGAAGACGGCGATCAACGCGGCCAGCAGCCCGACCATGATCGACACCTGCGTCGACATGATCACTTGCGAGAGGACGTCCTCACCGTAGTTGGTGGTCCCCAGCGGGTGGTCCATCGAGGGGCCGGTCGTCCGGAGGACCTCGCCACCCTCGCCCCGGTGGACCGCCGCCGGGTCGTGGGGCGCGAGGAAGGGGGCGAACAGCGCCATGAACAGGAAGAACAGCAGGATCACGACGCCGATCCTCCCGAGCCTGTCCCCCAGGACGACGCCGCCGACCGAGGCGATGTCGTTTCGGTAGCGCTCGATTCGTCGCCGGGTGAGAAAGCCCTCTCCGGAGTCGGTCGTGACGCGATCCAGTACGCGGTCGGTGATCGAGGTGCTCATTCGTATTTCACCCGGGGGTCGAGGTAGACGTAGGTGAGATCCGCGACGAAGTTCATGAAGATGACCACGCTCCCCATCAGGAAGAAGATCGCTTGCGCGATCGCGTAGTCGTTGAACTGGACGGAGTCGACCATCTCACGGCCCATGCCGGGCCAGCTGAAGACGGTCTCGATGACCAGCGATCCCCCCAGCGAGATCCCGACGACGAGCGCGATGACGGTCGTGATCGGGAGGATCGAGTTTCGAGCCGCGTGTTTGTAGAGGATGACGTGCTCGGGAAGCCCCTCGGCCTTCTTGATCTCGATGAAGTCCTCGTCGAGCACCTGAATCATGCTACTGCGCATGAGCAGGGCCGGCGTGGCCATGTAGAAGATCACCCCCGTCAGCAGCGGCAGGAACATGTGATAGAGGAAGTCCCAGGCGAAGTAGCGCTGGTAGAAGACGCTCACTTCCGTACCGGGCGCACGCATCCCGCCGGAGGGGAACCAGCCGAGGCCGAACGGGAAGATCATCAGGAGGACGATGCCGATCCAGAACTCGGGCGAGGAGCGGGCGATGAGCGTCAGGACGACGCCGGCCTGCTCCTTGGCCGTTCCCCTGACCCAGCCCATGAACGCGCCGACGGTGACGCCGATCGCGTACGAGATGAAGAACGCCGGACCCATCAGAAGGATCGTGTTCCAGAACCGAACGGCGACGATGTCGTAGACCGGCGATCCGTACCGGTAGGAGTGTCCCATGTCCAGCGCGACCAGCTGCCGGAGGAACTCGACGTACTGGATGTGCAACGGTTGATCCAGCCCCAGATCCTCCAGGACCTCCTGTCGTTGCTCGGGGGTCATCCCCTCGAGCAGGTACATCGTCGTCGGGTCCCCCGGGGCGATCCGGAAGATGACGAAGAGCAGCGTCAGGAAGACGAAGTAGGTCACGAGGAGTTGACCTATCCGCCGTGCCACGTATTTCTGCATGCCTTGACTCATGGGTGCGTTTCGCTAGCGAGAACCATCCAGTCCGGCTACTTAAATCAACCTATTTCCTTGATATGTGGGGGGAAAGAAAGCGACGGTTCGTCGAACGCACGTTCGACAGGCCCGGACCGAAGTGAGACGACCGTCACTCGAGTCTGTGCGACAGGAGTACGACCCTGCGGAGGAACACACAGCGAGCCAGAAACCGTATTCGTTCACACCTGTCGTGCGAGGAATCGGTGACGACGACACCCTCGATTGGCGGTGGCGGCATTCGATATGAATTATAGTAACTGACATTTGCCACCCTGAATTATCCACTCACATATATATACCCCGGTTTCCACTCGTCTACTGGGCAGATCATGACCAACAATCGCATGAGGCGGAGTCCGGCCGAGCCGTCACGCCGGAGATTCCTCAAGACGACTGGTACGATCGGAGCAGCGGGGCTGATGGCGACGGCCGGGTGTCTCGGTGGGAACGGACCCGGTGACGACGACGAAGAGGACGATGGAGACGGGGGGGAGGTGGACGTCGACTTCCCCGAGGAGTACGTCGAGGAGGACCCGGAGGGAGAGCCGGTCTCGGCGATCCACGAGGCGCTCGACGCCGACTTCCCCGTCCGACACTACTACTCCGAAGTCCACACGAACATCCTCCGTGACATCGGCTTCGATATGGAGTACAACGTTCGGGCACTGCAGGCGCACCTCGACGAGACGTTCGTCGCCCGGAACCACGACATCATGAACCTCCGGTGGCTCGACGCGTTCGACCCCGACCGCCCGATCCGCGACGCGGCTTCGGAGGCCGCGCTGGAGGAGGGCGGCGGGAACAACGCCAACCACTGGAACCCGGAGTTCGAGGAGCTGCTGAGCGAGCAGGCCGCGGCGGTCGACGACGACGAGCGCCAGGAGCTCGTCTACCAGGCCCAGGAGTACCTCGTTGACGAGTACGTCCTCGTGCCGATCCTCGTCCAGGACCGCGCGATGCCGTACAACTCCGAGCGCGTGAGCAACGTCCACGAGTACCTGGAGGACGGCCTCGCCGGCATCACGAACATGGTCGAGGTCGAGACCGACGACGGCGAGCTCCGGACGGCACAGCAGGAGGACCTCACCACGCTCGACCCGATGGCGGCAGAGCGGGGGCGGGCGGACCGCGACTACGGCCGTCTCATCTTCGACCGGCTGATGCACCCCGCCCCGGAGGAGGAGTTCCTGCCGGCGCCGTGGGCCGCCGAGGCCGTCGAACAGCCCGACGACACCACC
>SKXI01000028.1 GCA_007128515.1 Halococcaceae archaeon
AGCCCGAGCAGTTCGAGGAAGACGCCCTCGTCCGGGTCGAGGTCGCCGATCGGGTAGAGCGTCTCCTGGGGGACGACCGCGTACTCCGCGAGCGCACCGTCGAGTTCGGTGTCGAGGCCGATCAGCCGACGCTCCTCGCAGAGTGCGGGGGAGCCCGACCGGCAGTACCGGCAGTGGCCGCAGCCGACGAACGGCTCGACGGCGACGCGCTCTCCCTCGCCGAACCGGTCGACGCCCGTGCCCACCTCGTCGATGGTGCCCGCGAACTCGTGGCCGAAGAGCTGCGGTAACGCCGGTTCGTAAAAGCGCTTGCTCTCGTGCCAGTCGTAGATCAGCGCCTCCGCACCGCCGTCGATACCGACCGACTCGACGCGGATCCGGACCTCGCCGGTTCCTGGCTCGGGGATCGGGAGGGTGTCGAGCTCCATCCCCGGACCGGCGTCGGTCTTGAGCAGTGCCCGCATCTCGCCATCGCGCTCGCTCATGGGGGCGACGACGGGAGCGGTGGACATAATACCGGTCGGTCGCTCGCGGAGGGTGTTTTTTGTGCCTGGCACGCTTACCTCCCGTATGGACCAGCGAGAACTCGCAAGCCTCGGGATGCTCGGGACGCTCGCCGAACGGGAGGTCGCGACGGTCGACGAGATACACGACTCGCTCCACCACACGTTCGGCCGGTACTGGGGTGCGAGCACGGGTATCCTCTCGCCGACGGCCTCTCAGCTGGTCGACGACGGCCACGTGGAGGTCGTCTCCGAGGCGGAGTCCGTCGGTCATCGGATCACCGACGAGGGGGTCGACCGGCTCCGGGAACTCCTGCGGGAGCCGGTCGAGGACGTCTCACACCCCTCGTTCCGCCCGCACCTGATGATGAAACTCGGGTTCCTCCACCACCTGCCGGCGGGCGAGCAGCGCGAGGAGCTCGACGGCCTGCGCGAACAGCTCCACGCCGCCCGTGACCGGTTGCTGACCGCCGATCAGTCCCACGAGACGGAGGGAACCGACTCGGAGGCCGTGGGATACCGGAGCGAACTGATCGATCTCAGGGTGCGTATCATCGACGCGTTCGTCGACTGGCTCGATCGAGTAGAGCCCGCTCCGGGCGACGGGTCGACGGCATCGGACCCGGCGAGCTAACCGGACGCCCGTCTCGGGATGTCCGTCCCACCGGTACCCTTTACCCGGTCGACTCGATACGACGTGCATGGCATTCTCGCTGTCGGACGAACACCGGGCGGTGCGTGCGGCGGTCCGCGAGTTCGCGGAAGAGGAGATAACACCGGTCGCGGAGGAACACGACCGGGAGAGACGCTATCCCGAGGAGATCCGACGCGAGGCGGCGGCGTACGACTTCGTCGCGCCGAACGTACCGCTGGAGTACGGCGGCGCGGGGATGGGAAAGCTCTCGACGGTGCTCGTCGTCGAGGAGCTCTGGCGGGCGGACCCCGGGATCGGCTCCGCGGTCGGCAGCGCCGGCTTCGGGACGGACATGATCATCGAGTTCGGCGACGAGTGGATGAAAGAGGAGTGGCTGCCGCGGATCGCAGCCGGGGAGTCGGCGTCCGCCTCGGCGATCTCCGAACCCGCCCACGGCTCGAACGTCGCGGGGATCGAGACGCGAGCCGAACGTGACGGCGGGGAGTACGTGATCAACGGGACCAAGACGTGGATCACCAACGGAACCGTCGCGGACGTCGCCGTCGTGATGGCGAAGACCTCCCCCGACGAGGGCCACCGCGGGATCACGGCGTTTCTCGTCCCCACCGACACCGAGGGGTTCCGTCCGACGAAGATCGACAACAAACTCGGCATTCGCGCCTCCGACCTCGCGGAGATCGTCCTCGACGGCGTTCGGGTACCCGAGGAGAACGTCATCGGGGAGGTCGACCGGGGGTTCTACCAGCTGATGGCGTTTTTCGCCTCCGGGCGGACGAACGTCGCCGCGCAGGCGGTCGGCGCGGGCCAGGGCGCACTCGACGCGGCGATCGAGTACGCGGGAGAGCGAGAGCAGTTCGACCGGCCGATCGCCGAGTTCCAGGCGATCCGACACAAGCTCGCGGAGATGGCGACGGCGGTCGAGGCGGCGCGCTCGCTGACCTACCGCGCGGCCACCGCCGTCGACGAGGACGACCAGGAGACCGCCGCCCGGTTCTCGAGCATGGCGAAGCTGTTCGCCTCGGAACGGGCCGTCGAGGTGGCCGACGAGGCGATCCAGGTCCACGGCGGAGCCGGCTACGTCACCGACCACCCGGTCGAGCGCTTTTACCGCGACGCCAGGATCACGAAGATCTACGAGGGGACCTCCGAGATCCAGAAGAACATCATCGCCGACCGGCTGCTCTAACGCTTTCCGGCCGTTCGATGCCGGGGGGAGGGGCGCGCCCCGTCGCCGGGAGGGAACGATTTTTATCCGCACTCCGATTCCACCCGTCATGCACGTCGCCGTTCTCGGCGCGGGGAGCATGGGACACGGGATCGCACAGGTCTCGGCGATGGCCGGTCACACCGTCTCGCTCAGGGACGTCGAGCGGGAGTTCGTCGATCGGGGGCTCGACGGGATCGAGGGGAACCTCGCCGGCGGCGTCGAACGTGGAAAGGTGAGCGAGAGGGAGATGGAGGCGACGCTCTCGCGGATCGAGGGAACGACGGACCTCGAGACGGCCGTCTCGGGGGCAGATCTGGTCGTCGAGGCGGTTCCCGAGGAGATGGCGCTGAAGAAGGAGGTGTTCGCCGACTGCGAGTCGCTGGTCACACCCGAGACGGTCCTCGCCTCCAACACCTCCTCGCTCTCGGTCAGCGAGATGGCGAGCGCGCTCGAGGTTCCGGGGAGGGTCGTCGGGCTGCACTTCTTCAACCCGCCGCACATCATGGAGCTGGTCGAGGTGGTGATCGCCGAACAGACCGTCGGACGCACGGAAGCGTTCGCGGTCGAGTACGTCGACGACCTCGGGAAGGAGGCGGTCGTCGTCCGCGACAGCGCGGGCTTCGCGAGCTCCAGACTCGGCGTCGTTACCGGCCTCGAGGCGATCCGGATGGTCGAGGAAGGGGTCGCCGGTCCCGAGGACGTCGACCGGGCATTGCGATTGGGCTACGGTCACCCGATGGGGCCGATCGAACTCGGCGACCACGTCGGGCTGGACGTTCGCCTCGACATCGCCGAACACCTCCGGGAGGAACTCGGCGAGCGGTTCCGACCGCCACAGCTCCTCCGCCGGAAGGTCCGGGCGGGCAAACTCGGAAAGAAGACCGGCGAGGGCTTTTACCGCTGGGAGGGAGGCGAGCGTGTCGGCGTGAGCGGGGAGGAAGACGCGAGTGACGGGGGCGAGCGATGACGGGACTGGAAGACGGGTACGAGCTGCTCTCGGTGGACGTCGGCGGGCACGCCGAGCGCGTGGCGACGGTCGCGATCGACCGGCCGGACGCTCGCAACGCGCTCAACGGAACGGTGAGAGGGGAGCTGATGGACGCGATCGGAGCGGCGGAGGCGGACGACGGGGTGCGAGTGGTCGTCCTGACGGGTGGTGAGGGGTCGGGCGCGTTCGTCGCGGGCGCGGACGTGAGCGAGCTGCGAGAACGGGACATGGTCGAGCAGCGTGCGGCGAGCGCGGCTCCCAGAGTGTACGAGACGGTCGACGAGGCCTCGATACCGGTGATCGCACGTATCAACGGCCACGCGCTCGGCGGGGGCTGCGAGCTGGCGCAGGCCTGTGACGTCCGCATCGCCGTCGAGGGTGCGAAACTCGGTCAGCCCGAGATCTCGCTCGGCATCATGCCCGGGGGCGGCGGCACCCAGCGGCTCACGCGGCTCGTCGGCGAGGGGCAGGCGATGCGGCTCGTCCTCTCGGGCGAGGTCATTGACGCCGAAGAGGCCGCCCGGATCGGCCTCGTCGACGAACTCCGTACCGGGGACGCACTCGACGAGCGGGTCTACGGGCTCGCGGGGTCGATGGCCGAGAAGAGCCCGCTCGCGCTCGAACGGGCGAAAGAAGCGATCCGGGCGGCCTCGCGGATGGGTCTCGACGACGGGCTCGCCTACGAGTCCGAGCTGTTCGTCCAGCTCTTCTCGACC
>SKXI01000394.1 GCA_007128515.1 Halococcaceae archaeon
AGGAGGCGATGGCCTACGTGCAGGAGGGGCAGGTCGAAGCGGGCGACGTCCTCGTGATCAGAAACGAGGGACCACAGGGCGGCCCCGGGATGCGCGAGATGCTCGGCGTCACGGCCGCCGTGGTCGGCCAGGGCCACGAGGACGACGTCGCGATGGTCACCGACGGTCGCTTCTCCGGGGCGACGCGTGGGCCGATGATCGGCCACGTCGCCCCGGAGGCGAGCGTCGGCGGGCCGATCGCCCTGCTGGAGGAGGGCGATGAGGTGACCGTGGACGTGCCGAGCAGGGAACTCTCGGTAGATCTCACCGACGAGGAGCTGAACGAACGCTTCGACGCCTGGGAGCGTCCGGAGCCGCGGTACACGGGCGGCGTGCTCGCGAAGTACGGCACGCTGTTCGACTCGGCGGCCAACGGCGCGGTGACGAACCCGGGCGTGAAACGGGAGTAGCGAGAGCGGTTTTTCGTGCAGGTTTTTGCCGAGTGAGCGGAGCGAACGAGGGAAAAAGGTGCGCGGTGACGAACCCGGGCGTGAAACGGGAGTGGCGGCTCGACGCGAGTCGTCCGTCCTCCGATAGGCGTACGCCGACACCACGAGAACTACCGCCGAATAGAGTCCCACGAACGATGGCGAGAGGAGAGCACCGGTCGCCGCGAACCCGACAAGAACGAGGGACGACCGAGAGGTCACGTCCAGTCCGCGTCAGTTCGACGCGGCTGACCTGGAGCGGGTTCCACAGCCGGTGAGCGCGCTCCGGGTCGAAAACCCCGAGGACTCCCGCTAGCCCGAGGGCGGCGAGCGCGAGGAAGGCGAGCAGCGTCGAGAGCACGGTTCGACTACTCCGTATAGTGATATAACCGTTATCCGCGGCCACCGGTACGCCGGACTCGCGAACGCGGGGAGAGTGTCCTCACGGATGGGGACCGGTGGGACGGGTGACGTTCCGCCCCGGTTACACGGGGACTCACCGGTTCACGACCACGAGGCCGACGAGCGCGAGGGCGATCGCGACGAGACCGATCCCGGTGAGTCCGGTTCCGAACGCCATATCGGCGATCGTGTGGATGACACCGACGAACGCGACGCCCAACAGTATCACGCTGTACGCTATCCGGCGTTTGTCCATGGTGCGAGCCAGGGTTCCGTCGGCTTAACCGGACCGACCCGATGACGGACTTTTTAATACACCCACACGACAATCCCGCCAGCGTGACCGACGATTCGGCGCGAGGGCGACGTCACCGATCGGGTGACCGCGGTGACACCGTGGGGAGGGTCTCGGGAGCGACGAGGACCACATGACCCCGTTCGTCGCGGAGGCGCTGACCTCGCCGCCGTTCGAGGACCCGGTACTGATCTTCGGGCTGGCGATGGTGGTCTTTCTCACCGCGCCGCTCGTGCTCGCGCGGTACCGGCTTCCCGGTATCGTCGGCATCATCCTCGTCGGGGCGGCGATCGGGCCGAACGGGCTGCACGTCCTCGAGCGCGACGCGACGATCCAGCTCCTGGGTGAGGTCGGCCTGATCTACCTGATGTTCGTCGCCGGTCTCGAGATCAACCTCAACCGGTTCGTCGAGAACACCGACAAGAGCGTCGTCTTCGGGCTGCTCTCGTTCGTCATCCCACAGGGCGTCGGGACGGTCGTCGGCGTCGCCCTGCTCGGGTTCACGCTCCCGGCAGCCCTGCTGTTCGCCTCGATCTTCGCCTCGCACACGCTGCTCGCCTATCCGGTGGTCAACCGCCTCGGACTGGCGAAGAACGAGGCGGTGATGACAACCATCGGTGGAACGATCCTCACGGACACGCTCGCGTTGCTGGTGCTCGCGGTGGTGATCGCCGCGGAGGCGGGTACGCTCGACGCGGCGTTCGGCGCACGGCTCGCGATCGGGCTCACGCTCTTCTTCGTGGGCGTCTGGGTCGTGGTCCCGAGGATCGGCGCGTGGTTCTTCCGGACGCTCAACGAGGAGAGCTACTTCGAGTTCCTCTTCGTGATGGTGGTGCTCTTTGCCTGTGCGTTTCTCGCCGAACTCGTCGGCGTCGAACACATCATCGGGGCCTTTCTCGCCGGACTGGTGCTCAACCGGTTGATCCCCGAGACCGGCCCGCTGATGAACCGGATCGAGTTCGTCGGCAACGCGCTGTTCATCCCCTTCTTCTTGCTCTCGGTCGGGATGCTAGTCGACGTGCGCGTGGTCGCCGAGAGCCCCGCCTCGGTCGTCATCGGCGGATCGTTGATCGTCATGGTGATCGTGACGAAGGTCGCGGCGGCGTGGCTCACCGGTCGAATCTACGGCTACAGCCGAGACGAGGTGCTGGGGATGTTCGCGCTCTCGGTCGGTCAGGCCGCGGCCGCCCTAGCCATCGTCGGCATCGGCTTCGACGCGGGGGTCCCCGGATTCGACCAGACCATGATCAACGGCGTCGTCCTGATGATCCTCGTCGTGAGCCTGGTGAGCCCCGCCGCGATGGAGCGCGCCGGTCGAGGGATCGCGAGCGAGCGCGAACGGGCCACGTACGACCCGAGCGAGGCCCCACAGCGGATCCTCGTCCCGGTCTCGTCGGTCGCCGACCACGCCGAACGGCTGCTCGACGTGGCGCTGGTCGTTCGCAACCCCCGCACGGAGGAGCCCATCCGGACGCTCTCGGTTGTGAGACCCGGCGAGGACACCGAAAGCGACGTCGCTGAGGCCGAAGAACGCCTCTCGAACGTCGGGAAGTACGCCTCGGGGGCCGAAGCGACCGTCGTCGGCCAGACCCGCGTCGACTACAACGTCGCCTCCGGCATCGTTCGCGCGGTCGTCGAAAACCGCATCACCACCGTCGTCATCGGCTGGGACGGCGCCCGCTCGCGCCGCCAGCGCGTCTTCGGCGACGTGATCGATCAGGTCCTCCGGCGGACCAAACAGCTCGTTCTGGTCACCCACGTGAGGGAGCCGCTCAACACGACCGAGCGGGTCGTCGTGCTGCTCCCCCCGGAGATCGAACACAACGCGGGCGTCGCCGAGGCGCTCCACACGGTGAAACGGATCGCCGAGGCGACCGGCGCGAAGCTCCTCGTCGTCCCCGTTTCGGGCGAGAGCGAGGAGTTCGAGCGGCTGTTCGCCGCCGTCGAACCGGACGTCCCGACCACGGTCGAGGGCGTCGCCGACTGGGCCGACCTGCTCGCCTTCCTCAGGGACGACGTCCGGGGACGCGACCTCGTCGCCTGTGTGAGCGCCCGACGTGACGCGATGGGCTGGCACCCGCAGCTCCAGACGCTCCCGAAGAGCATCTCGACGCTCGTCGACGGCGACTTCGTCGTCGTCTACCCCGCCAGCGGCGAGCGCGCGGACGACCGTCGGTTCCTCCAGCTCGCCTGAGCGATCGAGCGAGGGCCGTATTTAACCCCTGCGCGACCGTGTCGGCACCATGGCAACGATCGCCGAGTTCGACGTCCCATCCGAGGAGTTCGCGCTCTCCGCGACCAGAGGTCAGATCCCGGACGCCGAGTTCGAAGTCGAGCGCGTCGTCGCACACGATCGGGACCGGCTGATGCCGTTCGTCTGGATCAGCGCCGACGACCTCGACGCGGTCGAGACCGCGCTCGCCGAGGACCCGTCGATCGCCGACCACGAGGTGATCGCGGATCTGGACGAGGAACGGCTCTACCGGATGGAGTGGATCGACGACGTCCTCGTGATCGTCCACATCCTCACCGAGGAGGAGGGGACGGTCCTGACGGCCTCCGGCAGGGAGGACCGCTGGCACTTCCGGGTGCTCTTTCCCGATCACGCGGCGCTCTCCGCGACACACGACTTCGCGAGGGAGGCGGGGCTCACGTTCGACGTGACGAAAGTGTACAAGCTCGACGACGACAGGGAGGGGCGGTTCGGGCTGAGCGAACAGCAGTACACCGCGCTCGTCGAGGCGACCGAACAGGGCTACTTCGACGTCCCCAGGGCCGCCTCGCTCGAGGACCTCGCCTCGGAGATGGGCATCAGCCACCAGTCGCTCTCCGAGCGGCTCCGCCGCGCACAGCGAACGCTCAACGAGAACACGATCCTGATCGGGGGTGCAGGGAGGGAGCA
>SKXI01000065.1 GCA_007128515.1 Halococcaceae archaeon
GCTACGTCGTCCGCAGGCTGCCCGCCCAGGCCGTCGCGAACCCGCCGACCACCGGCGTCGATACCGTGTGGATCCCCCCGGAGGGGTTTCGGACCCTGGGAAGCGGCGATCCGCTCGTCCCCGCGTGTCTCGCGTCCGGGGTCGCGGGGGAGCTCGTCGTCGGCACCGCCCGTCGAACCGTCGGCGAGGACGCGGTGTTCGGCTTCCGTCCGAACCGGGCGGGGTTCGCACACCAGACGGACGTGCCGGCGGGCTGTGCGGTGCTGGCCCTCGATCGGTCCGGGTCGTCGGCCCGGCTGTACGTGATCGATGGGGACGGTTCGCTTCTCGTGAGTACGGCGGAGACGGAACGACGGCGGAACCCGACGACCGACGCCTACGATGGGCGGATCCGGACCCGCCTCGACGCGGGGGTCACGGGCACGCAGTGGCACCGCATCCGGCTCGCACGCGAGCTGACGGATCAGAACACCGAGCTGACCGTCCGGTATCACGCGACCGACGAGCCCGCGCCGGATCGGCTGTCGCTAGATCCCGACGCGCTGCCGTCCGGCCTCACGGCGGTCGCTGGCATCGGTCCGCGCAAGTCGTGGCGTCTTCGACGCGCGGGCGTGAGCACGCTCGTCGATCTCGCAGCGAGCGACCCGGAGACGATCGCGGCGATCGTCAGCGTCGAGGAGATCGACGTTCCGGTCGACCGGGTCCGGGAGTGGCAGTCGGCCGCCGAGTCGATCCTCGCGGGAGGCGACGACGCACTCCGGTCTGTCGACGGGATCGGGCCGGTGTTCGCCGCCCGGCTGCGGGCGGCCGGCATCGAGAGCCTCGAGGACCTCATCGGCGAGGAGTCGAAAGCGGTGTCGGTGCTCCTCGGAAGCCGCCTCCGGACCGTCTCTACGGTACGGACCGCGAACTGGATCGCCGACGCCGACGCGCTCCTGCCCGAGACGCCGGGTCCGGAGACGTTCGTCTGGGAGACCACGCCCCCGAACCCGGAGGAGGCGCTGCTGTCGAATGCCGTCGGACGGTATCTCTGGGTCGAGGTCGAACTCGTCGGGACGGCCGTCGAGACACCGGCTGTCTACGCCACCGACGTCAGCTATCCACGCCGGTCCTATCTCGAGGAGCTCCCGGCGGTCTATCGGTCAGACGGGGCCACGAGCGAGTTCCTGGAGCCGTTCCTCGCGCTGTTCGAGAGCGTCCTCACGGGGGTCGGCGAGTCCATCTCGGACCTCCCTCGGTATCTGGACCCGGAGACCATCCCCGCCGAGGCCGAGCACCTCGAGTGGCTGGGAGGCTGGCTGGCGGCCGAGCTGGATGCCGGCTGGCCGGACGCCGCAAAGCGTGCGTTCATCGCGAACGCGCCCGCGCTCTATCGGATGCGGGGGACCCGGCGCGGTCTACAGATGGCCGTCGACACCTACCTCGATCACGTCGACGTGGATCGGGAGGCGTGGGACCGGCTCCGTGCGATCGGAGACGACGACGCCGAGGTGGCGCTGGTCCGCGTGTTCGAACACGCCGATCTGGCGTGCGCGGCGGACACCGACGCCTGGGAGTCCTACTCGAGGCTCATCAGCTGCCCGCAGGGGTTCCTCGTGTTGCTCCATCCCGCCCTCGAGGAGCGTCACGTCACTGCGATCGGCCGGATCGTCGGGCACCAGCGCCCCGCACACACGAGCGGGCGTGCTGTGGCGCTCCGGCCAGTTACCGTCCTCACCGGCCACGACCGTGGCGAGCGCGGGTTTCACTCGTATCTGGGCATCAACACGGCGCTCTCGGCCCGCGAGTTCACCGTCGAGAGCTCGACACTGGGCCAGGAGACCGTCCTGCACGAGCGCGAACCGCACGGCACCGTCGGCATTCGCTCGCGGCTCGGCGAGGACGTTAGACTTTCATGAGCAGGGGAGACTGAACACATGAGCCAAAAGACACACACGAACCAGACCGGCGAATCGATCGACGCGTGCGAACTGACCACCTCCGAGCGCAACCGGTACTTCCACGGGAAGCTGATGACGGCCCGCGATATGGCGGCCGAGCAGACCTACCATCGCCGGCTCTTCACACGGAGGTCCCGGTACGTGACGGGCTACGGGGTCGTCGATGGGCTCGGGGCCGAGGTCGAACGCGTCGACGACGGGCTGGCCGTGACCGTCGAACCGGGGTACGCGATCGATTGCTGTGGCCGGCCGGTAGTCGTGGCGAAGGAGACGACCGTTCGGATCGGGACGGAGGAGTTCCCCGAGTCGGATCGACTCGGGCTGTTCATCGAGTACGCGGAGTGCGTCACCGAATCCGTCCCGATCCCCGGGTCGGAGGACGCCTGCGAGCGCGAGTGTGCGTACAACCGGGTCATCGAGACGTTCGACCTCCGGGTCGAGGGAGTCGAGCGCGACGGCCGACCCGCAAAGCCGGTACCTCCCGTCGACTTTCCGGAACGAGAGCGATTCGACGTCGACGAGGACGGGACCGAACGCGCCGAGGAACTCCGTGCTCAGATCGACGCGATCCGCGAGCGCCGCGAACGGGTTCTCGAAGGGGGTGACGAGGAGCGAGCGGAGGAGCTTCGACACCGCGCCGAGGAGCTGCAGCGAGTGCTGGAATCGGTGGGCGACGCGGAGGATGGGGAAGAAGTTTCGACCGTCGACGAAATCGACCGGTATCACCCCGAACTCACACGGATCGCACGAACGTGGGACACGGGCGAGGAGCTCCCGGTCGGCTGCGTCCCGAACGGAACGCACTCGGTCTATCTCGGCTCGTTCTCCCAGCCGTCGGAGGAGACGGAGACGGTAGACCTCGCGTTCCGCCCGCGAGTGTACACCAACGACATGCTCTACTCGGCGATCACCGGACACACCGCCGATTTCGGGAACCCACACGACGTCACCGCCGGACAGACCGGTGCCCTGATCAGCCTCAAGGGTGTCGAGAACCCCGGTGGTGACGTCGACCTCGCCTCCCCGGACGAGAACGTGTCGTTCACTACGGATCCCGACGACGTGGGTGAGCACACGGTCGGCCTCTCCGTCCCCGGTCTCGACGACCTCGAAGAGGAGGTGAGAGCACACGTCGAGGACACGGACAACCCGCACGAGGTCACTGCCGAACAGACCGGCGGGCTGGCGAGCGTCAAGGGTGTCGAGAACCCCGGTGGCGACGTCGACCTCGCCTCCCCGGACAGGACGGTCTCGGTTACCACCGACACCGATGAGGTGGGCGAGCACACGGTCGGCCTCTCGGTGCCCGGCCTCGCGGACATCGACGACGGTCTCCAGTCCCACCTCGAGGACACCGACAATCCCCACGAGGTGACCGCCGCACAGACGGGGGCGCTCGAGAGCGTCGCGGGCGTCGCAGGTGACGAGGGCGGAAACCTCGATCTGGCCTCCCCGGACGAGACGGTCTCGATCACCAGGGGTGACGGTGCGGGCGGCGACCACACGGTCGGTCTCTCGGTCACCGGGCTCGCGGAGCTCGACGAACGGGTCTCGGAGCTCGAACGGAGACACCGAGAGGACGTCCAACGGCTCACCGAGCGGATCGTCAGAACCGAACACTACGTGATGGAACGGTCCGTGTGGTGCAAATGCGGCTCGCTGAACGTCCTTCTGAGACGTCTCACGGAGAACGATATCGGCCGCCCCCGTGAGGTGATAGGTGAGATCAGAGAGAGAGCCGAAGAGTTCCTGACGAGCTTCGACGTCGGCGAGCGCGTAGAGCCGAACGACTACTTCGAGTACATTCGAGACGTCATCGAGATGCAGGAGGAACTGATAGAGCAGCTCGACCCACACACGACGGACGATGACCTGCGACGGGTTCGAAAGGCGGTGGAGGAGCTACGGATAGCCTTCGAGGAGAGAGACGAGGAGAACGTGTTGCCGGTGGCCGTGGCCCAGAACGAGGCCTGCAAGGCGTTCGAGTGCGTTCGCGTCGTCCCCCCGATCAGATAACCGGGCCCCGTTCGGGTCCGATCACCAGGAGCCGGAGCGTGCTGTCCGTATCGCGACCGGCTACTCGTTCGCTCGGGCCGCCGTCCGTCGTGAC
>SKXI01000415.1 GCA_007128515.1 Halococcaceae archaeon
CCGCCTCGATCGGCCAGACGTCCTCCTGGAGCCAGGCGTCGAGCGGTTTGTCGTCGGCGTAGCCCCGGAGCAGCGTCATCGGGGCGTGGCCGTGGGCGTTCACGAGACCGGGGATCACGAGCCCCCCGTTCGCGTCGAGCGTCTCCTCGCCCGCCGGTACCTCCTCGGGATCGCCGACCGAGAGGATCTCGCCGTCCTCCGTACCGACGAGGAGGTCCGCACGCTCGACGCGACTGCCGGGACGGAGCACCTGTCCGCCCTCGATCCGGGTGGTCGTCATGGCCCGGGCTTCGCCGGGATCTACCAAGAGGGCACCGGATGGGTGAGGGTGAGACCCTCGGATGGCGCTCGCGCGAATGGCAAGGCAGTTCAACTCCGGCCGCAAAGGACCGGGAAATGCGTATCGCCGTCCCGAACAAGGGTCGCATCCACGAGCCGTCGATCTCGCTGCTCGAGCGCGCGGGACTGCACATCGAGAACGGCTCTGACCGAAAGCTCTACGCGAAGACGGTCGACCCCGACGTTACCGTCGTCTTCGTCCGCGCCGCGGACATCCCGGAGTACATCGCCGACGGCGCCGCCGACCTCGGGATCACCGGCTACGACCAGGTGAGAGAGGCCGGCCACCCGAACGTCGTCGAACTGCTCGACCTCGGGTTCGGTACCTGTCGGCTCGTCCTCGCCGCGCCCGACGACAGCGGGATCGAGTCGGTCGCGGATCTGGAGGGGAAGACCGTCGCGACCGAGTTCCCGAACGTCAGCTACGAGCACTTCGCCGAGCGCGGCGTCGAGCCGGCGATCGTGGAGGTGACCGGCGCGACCGAACTCACCCCCCACGTGGACATGGCCGACGCGATCGTCGACATCACCTCGACCGGGACGACGCTCCGGGTGAACAGCTTGGCGGAGATCGACGAGGTGCTCGCGAGCTCGGTCAGGCTGTTCGCGAGCGAGTCGGTGAGAGACGAGCCGAAAGTCGAGCAGATCCGGACCGCGCTCAAGTCGGTGCTCTCGGCCGACGGCAAGCGCTATCTGATGATGAACGTCCCCGAACGGGAGCTAGAAGCGGTGCGGGAGGCGCTGCCGGGGCTGGGCGGCCCGACGGTGATGGACATCGCGGGCGAGGAACTGGTCGCGGTACACGTCGTCGTGGACGAACGCGACGTCTTCGAGACGGTGAGCGAGGTCAAGAAGCTCGGCGCGAGCGGCATCCTGGTGACCGAGATCGAGCGGCTGATCGAGTGATCAGGGACCCTCGGGCGGTCCGAGGAACGCGAGGGTGAGCGCGGCGAACAGCACCACCCCGAGGATGACGCTCACTACCGCGTGGATGAACGTCACGAAGACCGTGTAGCGCCGGCCGACCCCGTAGAGGCGGGAGATCGCGAGCGCGTCGACGACGACCGCGAGGAGGATCGTGAGCGCGGGATGGACCCCGAGCGCGGTCATCGAGACGGCGATCACGGCGAGCAACGGACCGATCGCGAGCGCGTTCCGGATCGGGACGTCGCCGAGGACGTTCCTCGCGGCGATGTGGACGGTGAGCGCGAAGAAGACGGCGAGCGTGAGCACCGTCCCGAGCACCTGCACGGAGCCACCGGCCTGTGCGGGGCTGAGGGCGGGGGAAAGGGAGAGAGAGAGACCGGAGAGCATCGAGGTTACTCGAGCAGGCCGAGTTCTTCGAGCCGGGAGACGATCTTGTCGACGGCGTGTTCGGCGTCGACGGGCTGCTTGCCGCCCGTGATAACGAGCTTTCCGGAGCCGAACAGCAGCGCGACGACCTTCGGCTCGTCGAGGCGGTAGACCAGTCCGGGGAACTGTTCGGGCTCGTACTCGATGTTCTCGAGCCCCAGCCCGATCGCGATGGCGTTCAGGTTGAGGTTGACGCCGAGGTCGGCGGAGGTGACGATGTTCTGGACGACGATCTCGGGGTCGTCTTCGACCTGGATCTCCAGGTCACGGAGCTTGTCGAAGACGATCTCCAGGCTCTCGTGGACGTCCGAGGTCGACTTCGCGCCGGTGCAGACGATCTTTCCGGAGCGGAAGATGAGCGCGGCGGACTTCGGGTTCTGGGTGCGGTAGACGAGGCCGGGGAACTGTTCCGGGTCGTAATCGGCGCCCTCGAGGTCCATCGCGACGCTCTGGAGGTCGAGTTCCTGGCCGATGCCCGTCGAGGCGACCACGTTTTCGATATTGATCGTTTCCTTTGGGTCGGTCATATCTCGCCTTAAAACACGTATTTAAGCTTTATAAAGGTTGGTGGCACGCACTGATAGGTCGTCGTTCGGAGGGATCGAACCGCCAGCCTCATTCACCCCCGAGGCGACCGGGAGAGCGTGTACGTACTCGAACTCGCCGGCGAGGACGACGCGTTCGCGGCGTACGAGGCCGGGAGCGCGGCGACCGGCGTCGAGGTCGCCGCGCCGGGCGTCGCGCTCGCCGACGGGGTGACCGAACGGGTACGGACGCTCGCGTACACCCACCGGGCGAGCGAACTCGTGGGGCGGTGTGAGGCGAGCGTCGCTGGCGCGACGGAGACGCTCGGAGAGGTTGCGGAACCCGACCGGAGCGGAAGCGTCGCGGTCCGCGCTCGCGACGTCCGGGGAGCGACTGGGGCGAGCACGCGGGAGGCCGAACGCGAACTCGGGAGCGTCCTCGTGGAGCGGGGGTTCTCGGTCGACCTCGACGACCCGGACCACGAACTCAGGGCGGTCTTCTCGGGTGAATCGTGTTTCCTCGGCTGGCTGGTCGCCGAGAGCGAGCGGGGTTTCGGCGGGCGCACCCCGACGAAGAAACCGTACTTCCAGCCCGGGAGCATGGACCCGCTCGACGCACGAGCGATAGCGAACATCGCGGGCGCCCGGCCGGGTCGAACGGTAGTCGACCCGATGTGCGGGACCGGAGGGATGGTGGTCGAGGCCGGTCTCGTGGGTGCACGCGTCCTCGGCTCCGACGTGCAGTGGAAGATGGTCCGTGGCGCCTCGGAGAACCTCGATCGGTACCTCCCGCCCGACCGCTGGTCGGTGGTCCGCGGGGACGCGACGGCGCTTCCGGTACGCGAGAACGCGGTCGACGCGGTGGTCTTCGACGCGCCGTACGGCCGGCAGTCGAAGGTCGCCGGTCACGACCTCGCGACGCTCGTCGGCGGGGCGCTCTCCGAAGCACGGAGGGTCGCGCCGCGTGCGGTCGTGGTCGCGGACCGCCGGTGGGACGAGGCGGCCGGGGACGCCGGCTGGACGGTCGAGCGGACCTTCGACCGCCGGGTCCACCGCTCGCTCACCCGGTACGTCCACGTGCTCGCCGATCCCGATCGGGAGTGACTACTCCGAGGAGCGTGCGACCTCGCAGAGTTCGCGGTCCTCGTCGCTCTCGACGCTGAGATCCGGGACCTCGAGCGGTGATCCGTCGGCGTCGATCGCGACGAACGTGAACGTCGCCTCGGTCGTGAGCGCCGTCTCGCCGGAGCGGGCGTCCTCGCGCCAGGCCCGGATCCGGGTCCGGACGCTCGTCCTGCCCGTCCGGAAGACGTACGCCTCGATCAGCGCGGTCTCGCCGATCGGGATCGGTCGGCGGAAGTCGAGGCCGTCGACCCCGGCGGTGACGCAGGACTCGCCGGCGAGGCGCATCGCGCTCATCGCGCCGACCTCGTCCATCCACTTCATCAGCGTGCCACCGTGGAGCGACTCGTAGTTGTTCGCGTGCTGTGGCTGTACGCGATACCTGTTCACCAGTCGCGTCTCCGAGGGAGTGGCCATGGCGTATCCAGACGCGGTGGTGACTTAGCTGCGGTCGCTTTCCGGCTACGTGGACACCCTGGCGTCCTCTTCGAGGTGTCCAACTACCGCCGTGATGACGGCCGTGACGGTATCGGGGGTGAGCGTCCCCCGCGCTCGACCTCAACGTGTTTCTGCGTCGTCAGGAACCCCGGGAGACGTGACTCGTTCGTGGGAGCCCGACGATCGCCCAGTCGTCGTCGGTCAGCGGAATCGACTCCGCCCGTCGGGTCGTCGAGATTCCGACACCACGTACTCCTCGTCGTGAAAC
>SKXI01000324.1 GCA_007128515.1 Halococcaceae archaeon
AGTGATCGAGGATCACCTCCCGGTACATCGCGGAGCCCTGCATCTACGCCACCTCGTGGTCGTGACGGGTCGCGAGCCCCGCGAGGTGGGGTGCTTCCTCCACGATGATCTCATCGGTCGCGAGCGAAACGGCGTTCGTGCTCCCCGGCAGGCAGAAGACCGGGACGCCCTCGGCGATTCCCGCAGTCGCGCGCGTCGCGACCGTCCGGGTGCCGACCTCCTCGTACGAGAGCGTCCGGAACAGCTCGCCGAAGCCCGGCAGCGCCTTCTCGAAGAGCCCCCTCACCGCTTCGATCGTCACGTCGTCACGGGTGACGCCCGTCCCCCCGGTGGTGATCACGCAGTCGACGTCCCCTCGTTCCACGAACTCGGAGACGACGCGTTCGATCGCCCCCCGATCGTCGACGACGAGATCACGGGCGACCGCCTCGTGGCCGTGGTCGTCGAGGATCGCGGCGATCGCGTCGCCACCCTCGTCGTCGGCGGACGACCGCGAGGAGGAAACGGTAACGATCGCCGTCCGGAGGGTCGCGACCTCCGGGTGGTCGTGGTCGTCGGCGACCCTTCGTTCCGGCTCGCTGTGCCCGGCGTCACTCATGCCTCTACCTCCGCGAGTTTCTCGTCGAGCGGGAGGATCGAGTGCTCGACGCGGTGGAGGTCGCTCGTCGCACGGATCTTCGAGACGAACTCGGAGATCGACTCGAACTCGCCCGACAGGACGAACACCTCCATGCAGTGGTCGTCGCCGAGACACTGGTGGACGTTCGCCGTGACCAGCGACTCGTGTTCGTGTCGGAGCCGACGCATCCGGCGCTCGATCCGTTCGGAGTCGTGGTCGAACAGCGCGGAGACGACGGCCGAGAGCCGCCGCCCCTCGAGCGACGGGTCGTCGAACTCGGTGAGCAGCCCCCGCGCGCCCTCGCGCACCACCTCGCTCCGGCCCGTGTAGCCGTGTTCGTCAGCGAACCCGTCGAGACGGTCGAGCAACGCCTCCGGCATCGATATACTCACGACTGCCATGGACGGGGTTACGGCCTCGTGGGACTTAGATATTGTTAACACTAACTTCTAATTTCGTAATAACTAGTATTATAGTGTATCGAGTTCGTAACCCCTGGTGTATCATGAGCAGCGATCCGATCCCGGTCACGGTACTCTCGGGGAGCCTCGGCGCCGGGAAGACGACCGTACTGAACCACGTCCTGAACAGCGACGAGGAACTGAACGCCGCGGTCGTCGTCAACGACATGGGCGAGGTGAACGTCGACGCGGAGAGCGTCAAACGCCAGTCCACGCTCTCGGCCGAGGGCGAGGAGATCGTCGAGCTCCAGAACGGCTGTATCTGCTGTCGTCTACGTGGTGACATGCTGGAGGAGGTCGGCCGCCTCGCCGACGAACGCGAGTTCGACTACCTGCTGGTCGAGTCCTCGGGGATCAGCGAGCCGATCCCGGTCGCCCAGACGTTCGCGCTCGGTTTCGAGGACGCCGAGTTCGATCCGAGAGGGATCTACGAACTCGACACGACCGTCACCGTCGTCGACGCGTACACGCTCTGGCGGGCGTTCGACTCCGGCGAGGCGCTCGTCCAGGAGGTCGAAGCGGACGCCGGCCGCCCACCCGAGGAGGTGACGCTCGATCAGATCGAGTTCTGTGACGTCCTCCTGGTGAACAAGTGCGACCTCGTCCCGGACGACGAGCTCGACGCGATCGAGGCGGTGCTCCGGACGCTCCAGCCGCGTGCGAAGATCCTTCGGACGGAACACGGCGCGGTGGATCCGGAGGAGATCCTCGCGACCGGGCAGTTCGACTTCGAGGCGGCCAACCGGTCGGCCGGCTGGATCCACGAACTCGAAGAGGGCCACCACCACGAGGACGCCCTGGAGGAACACGGCGTCAACTCGTTCGTCTACCGGAAACGCGAGCCGTTCCACCCCGAGCGGGTCGAGGCGTTCCTGGGCGACGTTCCGTCGAACGTGATCCGGGCGAAGGGCTACTTCTGGGTCGCCGGGCGCGAGGAGGTCGCGATGAGCGTGAACGTCGCCGGCCAGTCCGTCAGAGCCGGCCCCGGCGGGCAGTGGCTCGCGACGCTGCCCGAAGAGCACCGGCAGGCGTACCTCGAGCGCAACCCCGAGCTTCGAGAGACGTGGGACGAGCGGTGGGGCGACCGCGGGATCGAGCTCGTCTTCATCGGTCGCGACCTCGACCGGGAGGCGCTCGTCGACCGCCTCGACGACTGTCTGCTGACCGACGACGAGTGGGGGGCCGACTGGGAGAGCTTCTCCGACCCGTTTTCGCCGGACGAGGAGCGAGAGATGGCCCTCGCTGACGATTAGAGCGGGTGGGGATCAGAGGGATCATCGTAGCCATCCGGATCTCCCAGGCGTACACACCACCGACGTCGCTCGATTCGCGTTCGAGAAACGATGAACGTCTGCGACGATCCCTATCAGAAGATCCCGACGACGAACGCCGTCCCCATCAGGACCAGGACGGCGGCTGTCACCGTCGAGAGGTACGGCGTGTAGCGCTCGACCGTCTCCCGGTGGCGTTCGTAACCGGCGATGAGCAGGAGCGTCGGTACGAGGATGGCGACGATCACCGCGAGCGAGTAGACGACCATGAGTTCGAGACAGTAGGCGCTGCCGGCACAGATCGCGATGATCTGTATCGGCTCCTCGTGGGCGAAACCGAGGACGAGCGCGATCGCCCCGATGCTCCAGAGGCTCCCGGTCTCAGCCTCGTCCCCGTTGTGGTGGTCGTGGCCGCCGAAACCGGGAATCACGGCGCGAACCCTGGCGAGGGGACCATCGCCGCCCGCCTCCGGATCTCGGTGATCGTGGTCGTGACCCTCTCCGTGACCGTGGTCGTCCGTGTGGTCGTGAGGCTCGGGCCCGTGATCGTGGTCCTCCCGGTCGTGGTGATGGTGCCCCCCGTACCGATACTCGTAGAGTCCGAGCAGGACGAGGACCGACCCGGCGGCGACCCCGAGCAGGTTCGACTCCGCGATATCGGTGAACGAGCTCAGCCAGAAGAACGCGAGCACGAGCGCGATCGAACTCGTGAGGTGACCGATCCCGAGGATCAGCCCCGCGGCAAACCCGTAGAGGTACCGGTTGGTCCGATCGAGCGCGTACATCGCGGCGATCGGCCAGCCGTGGTCCGGCAGGACGCCATGGAGAAATCCGAGACCGACGACGCCCGCGACCAGCCAGACGAGGTCCATAGCTCACCCGGGGGACCGACGGCGGAAACTGGTTGTTATTACCCGGATGGGGAAGCCGTAGTACACCAACCGTTATTCGGCGGGCGGTCTAGATCACGTTCATGCGAACGAGTCTCAACGTACCGGAGGACGTACTCGGCGAGTTCGACGAGGCGTGGCAGGCCGAAGGACTCGACTCCCGCTCGCGGGCGATCCGAGAGGCGATGGCCGAGTACGTCGAGAGCCACACCGACCTCGAACGGCTCGCGGGACCGGTCGCCGCCGCCGTCGTCTTCGACTACGAGCACACCCACGTGATCGAGGCGCTCCACGACGTTCAACACGAGTACCAGGGGGTCATCACCGCGACGAGCCACACCCACCAGGGGGAGTGGTGTCTGGAGACGGTGTTCTGTCGGGGCGAGGCGCGAGAGATCAGGGAGTTCGTCCACCGGCTGAAGGACTTCGATCGGGTGCGGCGGGTGAACGTGATGGTACTGAACGTCGGGGACTAGAGTCCGCCACGCCCGCTGTGTCGACCCCGACGGCCGCTCGAGGTCCCGGATCGCGAGCGCGACCGTCCCAGCCGCGCGGGTCGTTCGGCGTCGTCCGAGGCTACGAGCGAGGCGGTGTCGCCCCCACGAACGACCCAGACGAGCGCGAGGACGAACAGGCCGGTCGAGAGCGCGATGACGAGCAGCGTGTTCACCGCGAAGGGGACGAACGCGGTCGTGATGCCGATACCGACGCCGTTGACGAACAGCAGCGAGCCGAGGGCGAGGAGACCGACGTTGAACGAGCGGACGCGTGCGCTCGGAAGGCTGGTCTCACCTCGCG
>SKXI01000413.1 GCA_007128515.1 Halococcaceae archaeon
GGAGAACGACGATGGAGAGGAGAACGACGGGGGTTCCGACGACGAGTCGGAAGAAGAGGGAGGATCGGACGACGATGCAGGATCGGACGACGAACGGGAGAGTGGTCGGCTCTACGTCGAGTTCGAGGAGCCACAGGAGGCGGACCTCGTCGATCTCCAGGGGACGAACACGCAGCTCCTGGACGAACGCGAGTTCGAGGTCGGCTCCTACGGTGGCCTCCACCTCGAGATCGAGGCCGTACGTGGGACGCTCGCCGACGGCGGCGAGGCCGACGTCGATACCCCGGGCAGCGCGGGTCTGAAGTTCCCCGAGGCGTTCGAGGTTCGAGAGAACGACCGGACGACGTTCGTCGCCGACTTCACCCCGGTTCGGCGGGGACCGACGAACCGCTACCTGATCCGACCCGTCGCGACCGGAACGGCGGTGCTCTACGGGGACGAGGAGTACGGTGGGGGGGACGGCGAGGACGGTGACACCGACTTCTACGAACTGGACGACTCGGAATCGCCAGGTAACGAGAGCGACGACCCCGACTCCGGTTCCGGAAACGACGACGAGGACGACGCGACCGGGGACGACGGCGACGGAGACGATGGCGACCGTGACGACGGCGACGACTGACGGTCGAGGCTGAGCGTTTCCCGTCTCAGACGGACTGCTGTACCTGTTGACCGCTGGGACCGAGAGGGTGGTAGATCCGATCGGCGCCGCGGACGGTCGAGAGCCGGTGGGCGATCGCGACGATCGCGTAGTCGCGGTCCATCCCCTCTATCGCGCGGTGGACGCGCCGTTCGATCCCGGTGTCGAGGTCGCTCGTCGCCTCGTCGAGGATCAGGAGGTCCTCGCATCGGTATGCCAGTGCTAAACCGGTCGTCCCCCGCGGGAGGTGTGCCCTCGAGGCACTCTCCGGTATCCGAGGGTCAGTTCCTCAGCGCCGACTCGCGAGGCCGAGGACGTCCGTGAGAACGATCCAGAGCTGTCTGATCACGATCTTGAGGTCGAAGCCAAGCGACTGGTTTCTGATGTACTCGACGTCCCAGTTCAGCTTCTCGACGGGCTTGTGGCCGGTGGCGTCGTTGATCTGGGCGAGGCCGGTGAGCCCTGGCTTGACGAACCAGCGTTTCCGCCAGTCGTAGGCCTCTCGTTGCATGTCGTCGTCGAGTTCGGGTCGCTCCGGACGCGGGCCGACGACGCTCATGTCGCCGGTGAGGATCGCCCAGAGCTGTGGTATCTCGTCGAGGTGCGTCCGTCTGAGGACGTAGCCGACCCTCGTGACGCGGGGGTCGACCTCGCCGGAGTCCTCCGCGGAGACGGTCGCGCCGGTCTCCGACTCGGCGTCGGTGACCATGCTTCGGAACTTGTAGACGGTGAACGTACCGCCGAAGCCCGCGGTGCGGTCCTGCGCGTAGAGTACCGGCCCCGGCGAGTCGGGCTTGATCGCGACGGCGATGACGGCGATGACCGGCGCCAGCACGAGCAGTGCGGCGCCCGCGAATGCGACGTCGAACAGCCGTTTGAGCAGGTAATCCTGCCAGTCCCAGGGCTCGAGGGCGACCTCGGCGTACTCGCCGAGTCCCTCGCGTTCCTCCGTGAGCAACACGCCGCCGGTGTGGTCCCGGTGAACGAGGACGCTGACGCCGTGGTCGTAACAGACGTCCAGGGTGCCGAAGAACTCCCCGCGGTCGGCGTCGGAGAACGCGAGCACCACGGTGTCGATGTCGTGTTCGACGAGCACGTCGTCGAGCCGCGAGAGCCCCCCGAAGTGACGGACCTGGTCGAGCGGCGGGCCGATATCGCCGTACTCGGTGCGTGACCCGGCGAGCGCCGCTCTGCCCCCATCCGGCGTCGTCTCCCCCCCGTCCGGAACGACCGTCTCCCCACGATCCTCGCGGTCGTCGAACGGTGGCGAGAGGTAGCCGAGGATCGTTATGGGCGCGGTCGCGAGTACGTACCGGATCTCCCCGGGGTCGGTCCCGACGACGACCGCCCGCGAGTTCCGCTCGGGGCCGGTACTGATGAGCAGGAACCAGGCCGGTATGGCGACGAAGAGCGTCAGTGCGATCATCGCCAACATCGCCCGCGGGAGCCTGACCGACCAGTTGAAGTAGCCGATCGTCGCGAGCGCGAACACCGCCGTCAGCACGCGCTTCTGGCTCAGCGCGATCGTATCGAGTATGCGTCGTGGCTGTGGTTTGTACAGGGGCAAAAGCGCGGCGACGACGACGCCGACGGTGAGCACGAGCGTGACGAGAAGACGGGTGCCGCCGATCGACCAGACGTGGTGGTCCGAAAAGAGGGGAACGACCGCGACGAACGCCCGCTGGACGACCGGCACGTTCGCGACCGACAGCGCGACGGTGGCGATGAGTGCGACTCCGGCGACGCTCCCGATGCGGTACTGCCAGCCGGACGCCATCGTTCGAGACGAGCCGGTATGAGTGTATTATTATGGGCACCATAGACACCACGAACACCTTACGTACACCCTATACCGGTCGGCAGGAACGACACCTATACCCGTCAGGCCGAAAAGTGTGGAAGCATGATCGAACACGGCCCTCGGGGGAAGTCGGTGCTGGTCACCGGTGGGGCGGGGTTCATCGGCAGTCACCTGACGGAGGCGCTCTGCGCCGAGAACGAGGTCCGTGTGGTGGACGACCTCTCGAGCGGCCGGGAGCGAAACCTCGTCGAGGGGGCGACGTTCGTCGAGGCGGACATCCGGGACGAAGCGGCGCTGCGAGGGGCGATCGAGGGCGTCGACCTCGTCTTCCACCAGGCGGCGCTCGCGAGCGTCCCGCTCTCGGTCGAGGAGCCGGAACGGAGCCACGCGGTGAACGCGACGGCGACGCTCTCGCTGCTCGAACTCGCGAGAGAAGCGGGGTGTCGGGTCGTCCTCGCCTCCAGCCCGGCGATCTACGGCGAACCGGAGGAGCTGCCGATCGCGGAAGACCACCCCATGAAGCCGACCTCGCCCTACGGTCTCGACAAACTCGCCCTCGACCGGTACGCGGCGCTCTATCACGACCTCTACGGGGTCGAGACGGTCGTCCTCCGGTACTTCAACGCCTACGGCCCGCGACAGGGCGAGAGCGAGTACAGCGCCGTCATCTCGGCCTTCCTGGAGCAGGCACGATCGGGCGGGCCGATCACCGTCCACGGGGACGGTGAGCAGACGCGCGATTTCGTCCACGTCTCGGACGTCGTCGAGGCGAACCTGCTGGCTGCGGAAACCGACCACGTCGGCGAGGCCTTCAACGTCGGGACGGGCGAGGCCACCTCGGTTCGGAACCTCGCGGAGCTGGTGCGTGATGCGACGGGATCGGGAGCCGAGATCACACACACGGACGCGCGACAGGGCGACATCGTCCACAGCCGTGCGGACACGACGAAGGCGCGCGAGCGCCTCGGGTTCGAGGCGACCGTCCCGCTCGACCAGGGGATACGGGACCTCTGTGGAACGGTCGAGGCCGCCGGCGACTGACCGATGAGAGGGACGCTCGTGCTCCGGTCGTCGCCTCCCACCGTGACGGGGAAGTGCCCATGACTGGATCCGACGCACCGGGGGCGACCCTCGGTACGGTCTGTCTGCTCGTCGGCCTCCTCTGGCCAGTCGTGACGGGCGTGGGATGGGCGATCTCGCTCGTTCCGCTCTGGGTTCCGCTCTACGGGAGCGCCGCGTGGCTCGCACTCGGGACGGTGCTCGTCTCCATCACGAGGCCGTCCCGTCGGACCACCCGCGACGGATCGGCGTCCGTGGGGGTCGCCCTCTCCGGCCTGCTCTGGACGCTCGCCGCCGCGGTCGGCTGGTGGCTCGGCTACAGCCCGATCGCGGTAGTCGCCGGTCTCCTCGCGGTCGTCGCCGGCGTCGTCGCCTTCGCCGTCGTCGACCCCGGTGACGGACCGGCGCTCGACGACTGGGAGCGGGGGGACCGGTGATCGCCCGGACGGGGGCAGACTGGACCACCGACGCGAAGAGATAGGCCCCCGGCACGGGACCACCCCGTGATGCGCGCGAGCGCCACGAGGA
>SKXI01000364.1 GCA_007128515.1 Halococcaceae archaeon
GCCCGGTCGTCGATCGGGGCGTGGGCGTCCGTCGCCGTGGCGTGCATCTCACTGACGGAGTCCACCCGCTTCGGAACGCCGCGACGCGACCACGTCGACCTCGCCTCGCCGACGACGTAGAGCGAGCCCGCGACGAGCACGCAGTCGTCTTCCCCGGCAGCGTCGAACGCCCGCGAGACCGCCTCCGCGACCGACGGAGCGGCTTCGACGCTCCCGGAGACCTCCCTGAAGACGGACGCGAGCACCGCCGGGTCCTCCGCTCGATCGATCGACGGTGCGCAGGTGACGACGTGCGCCGCGTTCGGTAACGCCTCCGCCATCGCGTGGTGGTCCTTCTCGTGCATCACGCCGACGACGAGGTGGAGGTCATCGAACTCGAACTCCGAGAGCAGGCCCGAGAGCGTCTCACAGGCGCCCGGGTTGTGTGCGCCGTCGAGCACGGCCAGTGGCTCCCTGCCCACCACCTCGAACCGTCCCGGCCAGTGCGCCGATCGGAGCCCCCGGGCCAGTTCCTCCTCGCACACCTCCCTCACCTGCGTCGCGAGCGCGGCGGCGACGCCCGCGTTCTCCGCCTGGTACGCCCCCAGAAGCGGGATTCGGGTCTCACACTCGAAGCCCGGCCCCGAGAGCGAGAGCTCGCTCTCGGTGTGGTTCACGCGGCCGCCGTAGCGCGCGAGGACGTCGGTCCCCGACTCTCCGACCGTGAGCACGTCTCCCGCCTGCTCGCGCACCGTGACGAGCGCCTCCCCGGTCGCCGCGGTCACGAGTGGGTTCCCCGCCGGAGCGACGTGTGCCTTGTCCCGGGCGATCTCCTCGACCGTGTCGCCGATGATCCCCGCGTGCTCGAGCGTGACGTTCGTCACCGCGCTCGCGACGGGATCGACCACGCTCGTCGCGTCGAGGCGCCCGCCGATCCCGACCTCCAACACCGCGACGTCTACCGCCTGTCGGTCGAACTCCCAGAGCGCCATCGCCGTCACCACCTCGAAGAACGTCGGCGCCTCGCCCTCGGCCGCCCGTTCGATGACCCGGGGCCTGATCGTCTCCGCGAACTCGCAGATCGCGGTTTCGGTGATCCGCCGGCCGTCGACCGTGATCCGCTCGCCGAGGTCCTCGAAGTGCGGCGAGGTGTACAGCCCAACCGAGAGCCCCGCCTCGCACAGCACCGACTCCGTCATCCTCGCCGTCGACCCCTTCCCGTTCGAGCCCGCGACCTGGACGAACTCGACGCCCTCGTGGGGGTCACCGAGGAACGCGAGCAGGTCGGCGGTCGACTCCGTCCCCGGCTTCGGCCTGAACCGGCGGAGGTCGTAGAGGAAGGCCACCGCCTCGTGGTACTCCATACCGTGTCGACTCCGGGGGCGTTCTTATCGGTATTGGTCGCACGCGCCGAGTACCGGCGACGGCGCGGTCATCGATCGGAGAGCACCCGCTCGATCACCGACCGGTGTTCGAGCTCCTCGGGGAGACGGTCGAACCACCGCACCTCGTGTATCTCCTCGTTCTCTACCCCGGGATCGTCCGCTAGCGCCTCGCCGTCCGCTCCGGCGGCGAAGACGACGAACCACCCCGCTACCTCGCGTTCGCCGTCCGTGAACGTCTGTTCGACGAGCGCGACGGGCTCTGGCTCCCCCATCGAGACGCCGGTCTCCTCGCGGACCTCGCGCTCGACCGCCTCGTGGAGCGACTCACCATCCTCGACCTTCCCACCGGGGATCACCCAGCCGTCGCTCCAGCCGTTCCGAACGAGGAGTACCTCCCCCGCGGAGGACCGGACGAGCCCCCCGACCCACCGGTCGATCCCCGACTCGACGGCTCCGGCGACGTCCGCGAACTCCCCGGGATCGAGGTCGATCCGCTGTCGGTGCTGCGCCACCGCTGGCTCCCCACGGAGTCGGTCGACCTCGTCGACCGCCCGGCGCATACACGTCGCGCTCTCGGGACAGAGCTCGGAGAACTCCCGCGTCCCGCGGATCACCTCCGGCACCTCCTCGCGGCCGACGGGCTCGAAACCGAGGCGCTCGAAGAAGCCCGCGGCGTCGGTCGTCAGGAGGTAGAGGACGTCCGCGCCGCCGCGTGCGGCCTCGCCGAACAGTGCCCGGCAGACCGCCGTGCCGTGGCCCTCGCCCCGCGCGACGGGGTCGACGGCGACCGACCGCACGAGTGCCACATCGCCGTAGCACTCGAGCCCGCAGCAGCCGATACGTTCGCCGTCGACCTCCGCGACGAAGAGCGTCGCCGACCCGTCGAGGTCCTCGATCGGGAGCTCCGCCGCCTCGAGCAACGGCTGCACGTCCGCGGGATCGCTCCGATCGAGCGAGACGCCCCGGTCCATGTGTCCCCTACCGGCGTGTCGGATATGGCGCTTGCGATGGGTCGATCGAACCGAGAAATGATTACTCTTTACGGAGTTCGCTCAGCAGCCGACGGCAGCTCGACTCCGAATACTCGACGCCGAAGCGGCCCGCGACGTGTTCCCCCACCAGCGACGGGGTCCACTCCCCTCCTTCGTAGCCGAGATCCCCCGGCGGGCGGTCGAGGTCCTCGCCGAGCGACCGCCGCTGCTCCTCGGAGAGCTTCGGCGGCCGGCCGGGACGCTTCTCGTCGTAGACCGCCCGGTCGATCGGCCCGCACTCGATCCGGGTCAGCCAGTTGTAGATCGTCTTCCGCTCGACGCCGTACCACTCGGCGAGTTCGGTCTGGGTGATCCCGTGCTTGTACGCGATCGCCGCGAGCAGTCGCATCGCCGGCTTCTTCCCCTCGACGGCGTCGAGCGCCGCCCTGAGTTCGTCGACGCCCACTCCCTCGAGCCGTGCCATACTCGTGGTTGGACGGCCCGGGTAAATAGTTCTTCTCAACCGGCTCCCGAGCGACGGCTATCGGCGACGAACTCGGTCCCGGCGGCGGGAGATCCCGTCAGCCGTCCGTCGCGGCCCGGAGCTCCTCGACGATCGCCGGGACGACCTCGTGGAGGTCGGCGAGGACGGCCCAGTCGGCCTTCCGGACGATCGCCGCCTCCGGATCGGTGTTGATCGCGAGCACGTGCTCGGCGCCCTTGCAGCCGACCCAGTGCTGGACGGCCCCGCTGATGCCCGCCGCGACGTAGAGCTCCGGCGAGATCTTCGCGCCCGTCTGGCCGATCTGGTCGTCGTGGGGCCGCCAGCCCTCGTTGACGGCGGCCCGCGAGGCGCCGACCGTCCCGCCGAGGAGCTCCGCGAGCTCCTCGAGCTGGTCGAACCCCTCCGCGCCGCCGACGCCCCGGCCGCCGCCGACGACCACCCGGGCCTCCGGCAGCGGGACGCCCTCGACGTCCGACTCCTCCCGTCGGACGACGCGTACCGCGACGTCCGCCTCGTCGAGCTCGGGGGTGAACCGCTCGATGGCCGTCTCCTCGGTCGGAGCCGCCTCGGCTGCCACTTCGTGTGGGGCGACGGACAGCAGCGCCGTCGGTGCGTCGAGGCGGGCGTGCTCGATCAGGCTGCCGCCCCAGCGCTGTCGCGTGATCTCGTAGACGTCGCCCACCTCGACGGCGGTACAGCTCGCCGCCATCGGGAGGTCGAGGCGCGTCGCGAGCCGGGCGATCACCTCCGTGCCCCGATCGGTTCCGGGCGCGAGCACCGCGGCGGGCTCCCGGTCGTCGACCAGCCCCCGGATGCTCTCGGCCCAGGCGTCGGGGGCGTAGGCGTCGAGCAGTTCGTGTTCGATGACGTGGAGCCACGAGACGCCGAACTCGCCGAGTTCGTCGACGAGCTCCGACGCCCCGTCGGCGAAGGCGACCGCCTCGAGCGGCTCTCCCTCCGCCTCCGCCACGCTCCGGGCGAGCGTGAGCGTCTCGAGCGAGACCTCCTCGACCGACCCCTCTCGAACTTCGACGAGCGCGAGTACCATCTCAGATCACCTCCAGCTCCCGGAACACCCGAACCACGTCGCTCGCGGCCGAGGCGTCCTCGCCGAGCACCTCGGCGGGGCTCTCCTCCCGTTCGGGCACCTCGAGTTCGACCGTCTCGACGTCGGGCTCC
>SKXI01000412.1 GCA_007128515.1 Halococcaceae archaeon
ACGCGAGCAGCCAGAGCAGGCCGACCGCCGAGGCCACGACCAGCGTGTAGTGGAGCCGGGAGAGTAGCCCCCAGTAGGAGGCTCGCCACGACCGGACGAGGTAGAGCGCCGCCCAGAGCGTGGTCAACGCCGCCAGCACCGGGAGGGCGAACAGGAGCTGCAGGCTCACCGGGGGCGACATGAGCGTCCCCACCGGATCGGTCGCCAGGAGCACACCGATTCCCGCGAGGAAGCCGAACAGGCACACCGCGCTCGTGCCGGCGAGCCACCGTGCGATCCGCGGTCGCTCGGGCGGGGGCGGCCCGTCGCGGTACCGACGCCGGACCATCGCGAGCGGCCAGCCGACGACCGCGGAGAGCAGGACCAGTAGGGTGACGGCCGCCAGCGCCCCTTGGAAGAGCGGCCGCTCGTACCACTCGAGCCGTTCGAACGCCATGATCGGCACGCTCCCGAGGAAGGCGTGGGTGATCGCACCGTCTTCCTCCCGGAACGCGAGCGTCTCCACGCCGTCGACCTCCCGAAAGAGGAGGTCGTCGACCTCGACGAACCGCCACTCCTCGCCGAACGTCGAGACCACCACCGTTCCGTCGGCGTCGATAGCGACGTCGGCGGTCGAGGTCGCGCCGACGGCTTTCTCGTAGGTCGTCTCGGCGATCCGCAGCCCACGGTAGCTCCCCTCGATCGCCTCGGCGTGTGCGGGCCGACCGTCCGGCTCCTGCGTGGACCCCGCCGTCGGCGCGAACCGATCGAGGAACGCCTCGACGAACTCCTCGCGGGCGGCGGTGCCCCCGACGCTGTTGTAGGAGACGAACAGGCCGAGGTCGAGTTCGGGTACCAGGAGGAGTTCGCTGTGGAAGAGTTCGGTGTCGCCGCCGTGGGCGAGCACCCGCAGGTCCCCTCTGTTCCGTTCGTAGAAGCCGAAGGCGATCCCGTTGATCCGGTCGTCGTGACCGAACCGCCGCTCGTGCATCAGATCGACCGATTCGGGGTCGAGGATCCGCCCACCCACTCCCTCCCCACCGTTCAGGTGTGCGAGCATGAACCGCGCCATGTCCGTCGCCGTCGCGCTCGCCGACCCTGCGGGTGGGATACCGACGTACTCGAACTCCCCTTCACGGAACTCCCCGTCCGCGTACCGGTACCCTCGCGAGAGGTCGGGTTCGAGCCCCTCGGGAACGGGCTGGTCGAACGTGGTCCGCTCCATCCCGAGCGGCGCGAGGATCTCCCGCTCGACGTACTCCTCGAAGGTCGTCCCTTCCTGCTCCGCCACGATCTGCCCCGCGAGCGCGCTGCCGTAGTTCGAGTACGAGGCCAGTTCGCCGGGCGGTCGGACCCGGGCCGGTCGGTCCTCGCGGAGGGTCTCGGCGAGCGGGCGCAGGTCGTCCTCGTTCGCGACGAACGTCCCCCGGAGCCGCTCCTCGAACCCGGGCGTGTGGGTCGCGAGGTGCGATAGCGTGATCGGTTCGGGATAGGTCTCGGGGATCGTCACCTCCTCCAGATACCGGTTTACGTCGGTGTCCGGATCGAACGCGCCCCGTTCGACGCCCTGCATCGCGGCCGTCCAGCCGAAGAGCTTCGAGACCGAGCCGATACGAAAGAGCGTCTCCTCCGCGCTGACCTCCCTGCCGTCCTCGACGTCGGCGTAGCCGTAGCCCTTCGCGAGTTCGACCTCGCCGTCGTGGACGACCGAGACGGTCGCCCCCGCGACGTCGTGTTCGGCCAGGTCTTCGGCCATCAGGCCGTCGACGAAGCCCTCGAGTCCATCGAGTCCGTCGAGGGACTCCCGGGTCTCTCGACCGTCCGTCCGCCCGGTCGCCCCCGCGACCGGCGCTCCCCCGGCGACCGCCGCGGCTCCCGTTCCGATCGCTCCCGTGAGAAAGCCGCGTCGCGAGAGGTCCGAGTGAGCCATCTGGATCCTGTCTGGGCGTGGCGGGGTGATCAATCCTCCGACGATAGCGGTCCCCCGGCCGTTGCGGTGCTAGCTCCCCGGTCCACCCGGATACCGCGGACCACGCGGGCGCTCACGACCGATCTCGACGAACTCCGAGGAGTGCTCAGGAACGACCTCCCTCCCCTCCTCGAACTTCACGAAGCTCAGGTAGAAGCGCTCGCCACAGCCCGCTTCTCCCTCGTCGACGAGCGTGCCGTCCTCGCCGCAGGTGAAGGTCACCCCTTCGGCTTCCTCGAACGCCTCGTCGGGGTCCGCGTACTCCCAGCCCTCGAACGGGTAGGGCGTGACCGCCTTGTCCGCGAGGTAGCCCTCGCGCTCGAGTTCGACCACCGCGCCGCAGTGTGGACAGTGGTAGCTGACCGGGTAGCTCATGTCACCCGTCGGTGCCCGGGGCGCTTACGGCCTTCGCTCTCCCCCGGAACACCTTTCGCTCGCGCGGGCGACGTTCGGACATGATCGACGAGACGGTCGAGGAGATCGCCGAGATGCGGACACACGGCTCCTCGATAGTGGCGATCAACGCTGCCCACGCGCTCTCCGAACTGCTCGAACGCGAGTACGCCACCGTCGAGGAGTTCGTACAGGACGTCGAGCACAACAGCCGCGCGCTCAGACGCGCGAACACCTCCCACGCCTCGCTTCACACGACCCAGCGCGAGATCGTTCGCGCGGTCACCGAGACCGACGTCGAGACGGTCGAGGAGGCCAAACGGGTCCTCGAATCCTCGATCGAACGGGTGGTGAACGACGTCGAGACGGCAAAGCGTCGTACGGCGATGCACCTCAGCGAGCGCCTCGAAGACGGGATGACGCTGCTCACGCACGACTACTCGACGACGGTGCTGGAGGGGATCGAACTCGCCGTCCGCGAGGGAAACCGGCTGTCCGTGTTCGTCACCGAGGCGCGCCCGCGCTTTCTCGGTCGGAAGACCGCCCGCGCGCTCTCGACGCTCGACGGCGTGGACGTCACGCTCCTCGTGGACGGCGCCTCGGGCACCGTCCTCGGCCGGTGTGACGCGGTCGTCGTCGGCATCGACTGCATCGTAGGGGAGATGCTCTACAACCGCGTCGGGACTTACCCGATCGCGACGGTCGCTGGCGACCTCGACGTGCCGGTGTGGATCGCGGGGTCGGGGGCGAAGGTGATCGACCGCGGCTTCGCCTTCGAGAACGAGCTCCGCTCGCCGAGCGAGGTGATGCTCGAACCCGCGGACGGCTTCTCGATCGAGAACCCCGCCTACGACGCGACCCCCCTGCGGCTGATCGACACCGTGATCACCGACGAAGGTCCGGAGCGGCTCGACTGATGCGGTTTTCGGCGATCTCCGATCACGGTCTGATCGGCGACGAGACGGCCTGTGCGCTCGTCTCGGGTGACGGAGCGATCGACTGGTGGTGTGCCCCGACGCTCGACGCCGACAGCGTCTTCGCCGGGCTGCTCGACCCGGCGAACGGCGGTGAGTTCTCGATCCGGCCGATCGGCCCGTTCGAGAGCGACCAGTCGTACGTCCCCCGCACCAACGTCCTCCGGACCGGCTTCGAGACCGCGAGCGGGCGGGCGACGCTGATCGACTTCTTCCCGATGGGTCACGAGTTCGCCGGTCGGAACTGTATCTACCGCGACCTCGTCTGCGAGGAGGGGACGGTGTCGGTCGAGGCCGCCTTCCGCCCGCGCTTTTCTTACGGCGAGGTCGAGGCAACCGTCGAGCGGCGCGACGGACAGCTCCGTGCGACCGGCGGGGGTCACGACCTCTGGCTCGCCACCGACACCCCGGTTCGAACCCTCGGCGACCGGGCGGTCGCGACCCCCACGCTCAGTTCGGGCGAGTCGATCCGCTTCGCCACCCGGTACGGCGACCGGGTCCCGCCGCTCTCGGATGCGACGGGGGTGCGCGAGTCGACGGAGGCGTTCTGGACGGAGTGGGCCGACGGCTGTGACGACCGGGCGCCCGAGTGTATCGACGAGCGCTGGCACGACCTGACGCGGCGGTCGGGGCTCGCTCTCAAACTGCTGATCCAGGAGGAGACCGGCGCGATCTGTGCGGCGCCGACGACCTCGCT
>SKXI01000277.1 GCA_007128515.1 Halococcaceae archaeon
CGAGGCACCGATCCAGGGGTGTGCTACCGAGGAACAACGTTATTGCCCGTCCGGCCGTCCCCCGATTCATGACCGAGCACGTGAGCGTCCGTCGGGCGACCGAGGCCGACGTCGACGCGATCCGACGGGTCGCCGAGCGGACGTGGGAAGAGACCTACGACGGGATACTGGACGAGGAAACGATCGCGTCGATGCTCGCGGCGGGCTACTCGAGGGAGCTACTCGAAGCGCGGGTCGACTCCGAGGACACGGGGCTGTTCGTCGCGACGGAGGACGGTGAGGTCGTCGGCTACACGAGCACGATCCCGCTCGCCGAGGACGGGATCGGCGAGATGGACGTCTACGTCCGTCCGGATCGCTGGGGCGAGGGGATCGGTACGCGCCTGCTCGAGCGCGCCGAGACGCACCTCTCGGAGCGAGGCGTCGACGAGGTCCGGGACGCGGTCCTCGCGTCGAACGAACCCGGTAACGCGTTCTACGGGTCACGGTTCGAGAAGGTCGGGGAGCGAACCGTCGAGATCGACGGTGTCGAACACGTCGCGAACGTCTACGAGCGTTCGATCGAGTGAGCCGTCCTGGGCGAGGTGAGGCGGTGGGCTCGTGCGGACTGCCGTCACTGTTTTCCGATCGGAGGCGGGTACCGGTCCGAGCGGTACGGACGGTCAGTACTCCGTCTCAGCCGGAGGGATCGAACAGCACGCCGCGGAGCTGCTCGGCGACGTCGTTCAGGTGGACCTGACCGAACGTCGCGACGACGAGCGCGCCGAGCGTGTTGAACATGAGGTCGACGACGGTGTCCTCCAGCCCGAGCTGTGAGAGCGGCATCGTGAGCCCCGTCAGGTCCGCGACGACGTCGAGGCCGTACTCGAACAGTTCCCAGACCACCCCGAAGGCGATCACGAAAAGCAGGATGTAGACGAAGGCGAACCGGTCGGGCAGGTGGACCCCGTCGCTGTGGAGCTGGATCGTCCGCACGGTGGTGTAGCCGATTCCGGCGACCAGCGTCGCCGAGAACGCGTGGGTGAGGTGGTCCCACCAGTCGATTTGCGCGTAGAGGCCCGCCGAACCGAGCGTGTGGAAGAACACCGCCGCGGTGATCCAGAGCGAGAGCCAGGGGTCGAGCGTGACGCGCCCGTCGCGTTCGAACAGCGCGGGCAGAAAGCTGATGACGAGCGCTAGCGTGCCGTTGGTGATCGCCTTCGGTTGGCGTTCGACGAGCCCGTAGACCACGATGGCGACCAGGACGAGCTGCATCGCGACCGCGAACTGCCGTTCCCGACCCGCCATCACCCGGCGGCCGGCGGCGCCGATCATCCCTCGCCCACCGCCTCGACCTCGCGACGCAGCCGTCCGCTCCGCGGCCTGAAGTAGAGATCGAACGCCAGCGCGGCGACCAGCCCCGCGGCCAGCACCCAGAGGAACTCGACCATCAGCGCCTCGTTCGTCGTCAGAAACGAGGTGCCGAGCGCACTGTCGAGCAGGAACCTGACCATCGCCCACACGCCGGCGCTCGCGAGCGTCGTCATCAGGACGAGCGAGACGGCGAACCAGTGCGTGACCCGCATCGACGTCAGCAGGTGGAGCTCCACGGTGACGATCAGCGCGAACGCGGCGACCGAGAGGTAGGTCGCGAACGTGCTGGTGAGGAGGGTGAGGTCGAGCGCCCGTACGACCACGGGTACGAGCGCGACCAGGAGCAGCTCCCACGGCAACATCACACGTACCGACCTCCTCGCGATCGGCGGCACCAGTACGATCGCTCCAGCCGCAACGGTGAACGCGATCCACTCGACGTCACCGCCGACCAGGCTCTCGACGAACACCAGCCCCAGGACCGCGACGAGGGCCCACGCGAGGACCGCGTTCCGCCTCGCGTCGGTGAAGAAGGACTCGAACAACTCCTCGGTCCCGCCTCCCCTGTCACCGTGTGACATCGTTAATACCTCCTAAGACTGTTCTATTAAACCTTTCTCAGGCCGGTCGACGGCGTCGTATGCCCGCGTCGATCGGGGTCTTCCCACGCGTCTCCGAGAGCCGTCCACCGAACACGCACCACGATTATCTCGATCGGTCCCGTCGTTGCCGGTGATGATGCTCACGACCCACGTCCTTGCGGGCCTCGCGCTGGCCCTGCCGGTGGTCGTGATCGCACCGGAGTTCGCCGTCGTGGCCCCGATCGCCGGGGCGGTCGGCGGTGCGCTCCCCGACGCGGACATGTACGCGGGCCACCGGCGGACGCTTCACTTCCCCGTCTGGTACTCTATCGTTTCCGGTCCCGCGCTCGTCCTCGCGCTCGTCGTCCCGACGACGGCTACCGTCGCGCTCGCGCTCGTCCTCGTGGGCGCCGCGGTCCACTGCGTGATGGACGTCTTCGGGGGTGGACTCGAACTCCGGCCCTGGGAGGGACGCTCCGACCGCGCCGTCTACGACCACTACCACGACAGATGGATCCCGCCCCGGCAACTGATCGGCTACGACGGCTCGCCGAAGGACCTGGCGCTCGCAGCCGCGCTCGCGGTTCCATCGCTCGTCGTCCTGGAGGCGCCGTTCCACGCGCTCGTCCTCGCGCTGCTCGGCATATCGACGATCTACGTCCTCCTCCGCAGGCGTCTGGCGGCACTCGCCCCCGTCCTGGTCGCCCGGCTCCCGGTGTCGCTCCGCCGCTACGTCCCCGAGCGGTACGTCGAGGACGACTGAGTCCGGTCGACAGCAACGACGCCGTGTTCGTGCTCCTCGGACTGGGTGGACGGGTCCGCTGGAATCGACCGATCGCTATCGCCGCCGAGGGGGTTCCGGGGTTCGGACCCGAACGGAGCGGTCCTCGGCCCTCGTTCCAATCCGGGTCAGGCGAGCAGGTCCTCCGCGGCGAAGTGCTCGCGGAGCTTGTCCTCGTCCTCGGGAGAGAGGTTGGTCTCGAGGAGTTCGAAGCTGTGGCCCGAGAGCTCCTCGAGAACGCGGTCGGTCTGGGCGTCCGCCACCAGGAGGAACAGGGCGGACTCGCCGGGCGATATCGTCTCGCCGACCTCCTTTATGAACTCGTCGCTGATGCCGATATCGGTGAACTTCCCGCCGAGTGCGCCCCCGACGGCCCCGACCGCCATCCCGAATATCGGGGCGAAGAAGATCAGCCCGATGAGCAGACCCCAGAACGCCCCGCCCAGGGCGCCGGTCCCGACGAGACTCCGGGCCTGTTTCACCTTGACCCGTCCGCTCTGCTTTCTGACGACGACCGCGGCGTCCTCGAGCGTGATGAGCTCACGTTTCTGTAGCTCGAACAGTTCGTCTCTTACATCCGACGCTCCATGCTTCGTATCGAACGCTAGCACGACCAGTTTCTTCATTCACACACCTCGTCAGCCGTTACCAGGGTCGAGAACAAGTAGGTTTTTTAATAGTTAGTAGACTTCACCCTCGTAATAAATAAGGAGCTAACGTTGTGTACAATTAGTATCGATATCGTTGATATTCCTAATATCGGTGATCGGCGAGCGGTACGACCGGGGTCGGGAGGGACGTCCCGGGGACCGGTATCTCCCCGACTGGCCCGACCTCGAACCGCTACCCGTGTGATCGGCTGCTGACGCAGGCGGGGCTACTCCCGAACTATCGGCGGCCCTGCAGGCACCGGAGAGCGACGGACTCCCCGATCTGAAGCCACGCACGGCACGCCGGTCCGACGTGACCTTCGCCTCATTCCGAGCCTTGATTGTGTCCTACAGGGTAGAGCCGCCGTGTCGAGTCCGGTCGCCGGTGTCAAGAGCGCCCTCTCCGAACTCGCCCGCGACGGCCGCGGGTGGATCCTGCTGCTCGTCGCTGGCGGCTGGTTCCTCTCGCTCGGGGTGCGACTCACCGTCCCCGCACTCCTCCCGTACCTGCGGGAGGCGTTCTCGCTCGGGCTGACCGGCGCGGGCCTGCTCGTGAGCGTCCTCTGGATCGCCTACGCGCTCGGCCAGCTCCCCGGCGGGATCCTGAGCGACCGGATCGGCGAGGGGCGCGTGCTCTTCGCGA
>SKXI01000005.1 GCA_007128515.1 Halococcaceae archaeon
ACGGCGAAGACACCGGCTGAGGGCTACTCCTCTTCGGTCTCCAGATCGCCGTCCTGTGCGTCGGCCATCCGGCGGACGTCCACCTGGTAGTGTTTGAGGATGTCCCGGCCGAGCAGAAGTGGGTAGTCCATGTGGTTTCTGTCCTCGATGCTCGCGGTGACGGTGTGCTGTTTGCCCCCGACGCCGACGACGAGGTCGACGACCGGTCGGGACTTGCTCGATTTCATGCTGCCCGAGCGCACCCGTGTGATCGACTTGATCGGTCCGGCGCCGATCGTCGCGGCGAGACCGGTGTCGATGCTGGTTCGACTCGCGCCCGTGTCGGACTTCGCGATGATCGTCTCGGTGCCGCTGGTGCCCGAGACCATCACCTCCTCGGTGTAGCCGATCGTGACGACCTCGTCCTGGGCGTCCTGGAACGCCTGTGGGACGCACGCTGGCCTCGAGTCGTCGAGCGTCGCCGAGAGCTGTTTCACGCGCTCGTCGTCGACCTGGCCGCCGACGCGCTCGATCGCCAGTTTCGCGATGTAGGGTGCCGGCGAGACCTGTGCGGCCTTGTAGAGCCCCCGGAAGCCGGCGGTCGGGTTCACCTCGAGGACGAACCAGCCCTCGTCGCCCTCGACGAGGTCCACGCCCGCGTAGTCGAGGCCGACGATCTCCGCCGACCGGGTCGCCATCTCGACGACCGTCTCAGGGAGGTGCTCGCTCGCGTTCTCGACGTCGCCGCCGAGGTGGACGTTCGTCCGCCAGTCGTTCTCTGGGGCGTAGCGGTTCATCGCGCCGACGATCTCGTTGCCGACGACGTAGACCCGCAGGTCGCGGTGGCGCTCGCCGTCGCGCTCGATCAGTTTCTGGAGGAACGCCTGTCGGTTGCCCACGCGAGGGTTCACCTGTTCCCCGGGACCGACCTTCCAGGTACCGCCGCCGTGAGTGCCGATCGCGGTCTTGTAGACCGCCTCGTCGCCGAACGCCTCGCGGCCGTCGTTGAGCCGTCGGTTGTCGAGCGCGAGCAGCGCGTCGGGGACCTGCACCCCTTCGGCGGTGAGCGCGGTCGCGGTGGCGTACTTGTGGATCGCCGAGAGCACCGCGATCGGGTGGTTGAGGATCGGACGGACGTTCGCGAACGTGGCGGCGAGACCGAGCTCCTCGGAGGGCGTCTCGGAGTTCGAGAGCAGCAGGCGGTTCGCGATCACGTCGACGTCGGGTTCGACGAAGACCTCGCCGTCGGTGATCTCGATCGCGGTGTTCTCGTGTCTGAACCACTCCGCCTCGTGGCCGAGGTCCTCGACCGCGTTACAGATCGCTTTCGTCTCCTTGCTCTCGTGCAGGCTAAGCACCCCGACACGGACGGTATCGCTCATATACGTGACCGGACACGGGGCGGGTGCAAAAGCGTTGCCAGTGCGTCCGCTGGAGGCCGGATTGCATTTATAGTTCGCGGGCGGAACCCGAGCTATGAGCGAGGAGGCGACTGCCTTCACCTACCACGGTGGGACGGTCGGACCTGGCGAGACGGCCAACGTGCGGTACACGGTGAGCGAGACGTATCTGGGGGACCCGATCCGGATCCCCGTGACGATCATCAACGGCGAGCGAGCGGGGCCGACGGTCTGTCTGACGGCGGCGCTCCACGGCGACGAACTGAACGGAATCGAGGTGGTCAGAGCGGTCGCACACGAGTGGGCCCACGACGACCTCCGCGGGACGATCGTCTGTCTGCCGGTGTTGAACGTCCCCGGCTTCCTGGCTCAGCAGCGCTACCTCCCGATCATCGACCGGGACCTCAACCGTTCGTTCCCCGGCATCGAGAGCGGGACGAGCGCGAGCCGGATGGCACATCGCATCTACACCAACTTCGTCCAGCCGTGTGACTACGTCCTCGACTTCCACACCTCGACGCGCGGCCGGAACAACATGCTCCACGTCAGGGCTGACATGGGTGTCGAGCGGGTCGACCGCCTCGCGCGAGCGTTCGGTTCGAACGTCATCCTCGACAGCGAGGGGCCCGAAGGCACCCTGCGGCGGGAGTCGACGGACGACGGGGTCGCGGCGATCACGATCGAGATGGGCGAGGCACACCGGTTCCAGCGGGACCTGATCAACGAGGCGCTGCACGGCGTCGAGAGCGTCTTCGCGGAGTACGGGATGCGTCCCTCCGAAGCGGTGCGCTGGCCCGGCTGGCGAACGATCATCCACGACGACCTGGAGAAGACCTGGATTCGCGCCGACTCCGGCGGGATCGTCGACATGCACCACGACCGCGGGGCGCTCGTCCACGAGGGCGACGCGATCTGTACGATTACCAACCCGTTCATGACCGAAAAGGACGTCGTCGAGGCGCCGTTCACCGGCCTCCTGGTGGGGCTGCTCGAGAACCCGGTGGTCTACCCGGGCAACCCGCTCTGTCACCTCGTCGAACTCGACGAGTCGACGAGACGCGTCGTCGAATCGACGCAGTCGGGCGTCCAGCACGGTGGCGCGACCTGAGGTCACCGGGTTAGAAACCTCTATACCGCGGGAGGCTAAGGTGGGGACACAGCATGAGTCAGTCGTACAACCGTGGCCTCGTCGAGGACTTCGGCAGGTGGACGGAGTTCTCCGCCGGCATGTGGGCGTGGATCTTCCACAAGTTCACCGGCTGGGTCCTCGTCGGCTATCTGTTCACCCACATCGCCGTCCTCTCGACGGCGACGGTCGGTCCCGAGACGTACACCGCGACGATCCAGGGCCTCGAGAGCCTGTTCATCGTTCGCGTGCTCGAAGTGGGCCTGCTGGCGGTGGCGGTCTTTCACATACTGAACGGCACCCGTCTGCTCCTGATCGACCTCGGTATCGGACTGGACAGTCAGGACACGAGCTTCTACGCCTCGCTCGTCCTCACCGGCGTGATCGCCGTCGCGAGCGTGCCGACCTTCCTCGCGGGGGTCTTCTAGTATGTCGGAACACTACTCCTCGTTCGATCGTGCGGGGACGCTCTGGCTGCTCCAGCGAATCACCGCGGCGTTCCTGATCGTCGTGTTAGCCTTCCACTTCTTCCTCCTACACTTCGTCAGCCACGCCTCCGAGATCACCTTCGCCCAGAGCCAGTGGCGGATGCAGGACCTCGGCTACTACTCGCTGATGGTGCTGTTCCTGATCACCGCGACGTTCCACGGCGTCAACGGCGTCTACAACGCGATCGTGAACCAGGGGCTCACCGGCACGCCGCTCCGGGCGGTCAAGTGGCTGTTGGTCGCCGCGAGCGCGCTGTTGATCGTCCAGGGGATCCGAACCGCGAACGCGATGGCGGGCATCCCGCTTTACTGAGTCGAGGGACACACTCACACATGAGCACACAGATCCAACGTACGGACGAACCGGAGATCGAGACCGAAGACGAACCCGAGGTCGAAGCGGAGTCGGCGGGCGATCGGCGCCGCCGTGAGAAAGTCGACCGCGAGACCGCGCTCAGAAAGGACGCCGAGGAGCGACTCGACGAGAGCGACGACGACGTCGTCATCAAGGTGTTCCGCTACGACCCCGAGGTCGAGGGGAAACAGGAGCCGCGGTTCGACGACTTCCGCGTGCCGATGGAGAAGGGCACCTCCGTACTCGACGCGCTGATGTTCGCGCGCGATCACTACGACTCCTCGCTCACGTTCAGACACTCCTGCCGACAGGCGATCTGCGGCTCGGACGCCTTCTTCATCAACGGGCGGCAGAAACTCGGCTGCAAGACACAGCTCTCGGATCTGGAGACGCCGATCCGGATCGAGCCGCTGCCCCACCAGGAGGTCGTGAAGGACCTCGTCGTGGACATGGAACACTTCTACGAACAGATGCACTCGGTCGAGCCGTACTTCCAGACCGACGACCTTCCCGAAGGCGAACTGGAAGAACAGCGCCAGAGCCGGGAGAACCGGGAGAAGGTGAAGATGTCCACGCGCTGTATCTGGTGTGCGGCGTGTATGTCCTCGTGTAACATCGCGGCGAACGACGAGATGTACCTCGGGC
>SKXI01000402.1 GCA_007128515.1 Halococcaceae archaeon
CGCACCGAGGAACACGTGTCCGAGCCCGTCCCGACCGTCCCGAAGTTCGCCGCGACAGCCGCCGCCGTACCGCCGCTCGACCCCGATGGACGGTGTGAGAGCGAGTAGGCGTTTCTCGTCTCCCCGCCGAGCGAGCTGATCGTGTCGACGCCGAACGAGAACTCCTGGAGGTTCGCCTTCGCCAGTACGATCCCACCCGCCTCGCGGAGCCGGCTGACCACGGCGGCGTCCCGGTCCGGGACCGATCCGGCGAGCGCTTTCGACCCCGCCGTCGTCGGCAGGTCGTGTGTGTCGTGGTTGTCCTTCAGGACGATCGGGATACCGTGGAGGTGACCGGAGAGGCCCCCCCGATCGAGGATCCCGTCCAGTTCAGCCGCCCGTTCGCTCGCCGCCGGGTTGACCGTGAGTATCGCCCGGAGGTCGTCGTCGTAGGCGTCGATCCGCTCCAGATACCACTCGACGAGGTCGACCGCGGTCAGCCTACCGGCTTCGAACGCCGCGTGAACGTCCGAGATCGTCGCCTCCATCGGATCGAACGGTTCGCCGTGCATGGAGAGGGCCAGTCGGTCCGGGGGGATAGTCCCTCCCGTAGCGTCAATCGAACCGGTCTCTGACCTCGGCACGCGCCTCGTGTCCCACCCGTTCCTCGGCCCGGCACATCGCCCGGATCGCCTCGTCGGTGTACTCGATACCGGCGGCGGGAAGCGACGATACGAGTGGTCCGTCGAGCAGGTCGCCGGGATCGATCCGGCTCTGGAAGACGAACGCGTCGGGGTGACGGCGAAGCGGGGTCGTGAACGAGACCACCCGATCGACGAACGCCAACGCTCCGGACCGGTCAAACGCCGCCTCCATCGCCGGCCAGAACCCGTCTTCCGGGCGCTCGACTATCGGGACGACCGCGTCTCCGAGCCGACGGTTTCGATCGACGACCTCGTTCCTGATCGTTTCCCGACGCCCCTTCGGGAGATCGGTTCGCAGCACCTCGAGATAGCTGTCGCGTTCGAGTATCTCGTCGGCGAACACCTCGATCGGCTCCTCGCTCGCCGCGTACTCGACGACGATCTCGAACTGTGAGAGCGCTCGCGCTCGGTGTGCGGCGAGTTCCGGTTCGACGACCATCCGTTCCAGCGTGGTGACGGTTCTCCGGAGGTGATCGACCACCAGACCGCCCGGTTCGAGTGCCGATCCACGGAGCGCTCGCCGTGCGCTGAACTCCTCGCGGGTCGCCTCGATCGCCGAGGTGAGAAACCGTTCGTATCCCTCGATCGCGGCCTCTCGACTCATCGCGACGGATCGGTTCGCGGGACGTATGACTCTATCGTGGGCAGCTGCGGCGGGGTGGACCGACTACGAACGAAAGGAGTACTGTCTTCCGGGGTTCGACCACTGTCGGTGCCCCCGAGAGGCCCGTCGCGTCGACCGCACGTCTCGACCACCCCAGCCACGGGCCAGTAGAGGGCCGCCGTGATCGTCCCGTCACCGATCCCACTCGACAGGGTAGCGAACCGAGTGCGTCATACGAACTGCTGTCCGTCAGGACCGTCCGTATGGATCCGCTTCCCGCCGTTGGGGAGGTGTTCGATCGTCGGTGCCGTATCTCACTCTATCGAGTGTTTCCGCCGGGGTACCGGTTTCGTCGGATCGGACACGGTCGAGCGACCCGGCGAACCGAAACGACCATCGATGGAGGACCGTTTCGACGGGACAGTACCGTCCTTGTTCTTCCTGCACTGACGGTGTGAAAACATAGCATAACGCTAATTGGGTGTATAGCTCATGCTATACCAGCCCAATGACCGACCGAGAGAAGGGGACAGCTGAGAGAGCAGAAGACGAGAGCGAGAGTGGGAACGGGACGAACGACGCCGAAACGACTCGGAGCCCCGAGAGCAGCGGTCCGCACGTGGACGATGCAGTGGGACCGTCGGACGGTGAACAACCCGGAAAGGCGAGCGAGTTTGAGGAGCTGGTCGAGAGACACGAAGCGACGATCACCGTCGTCGGCTGTGGTGGTGCCGGGAGCAATACGGTCGCGCGCCTCGCCGAGGAGGGGACCACGGGTGCACGCCTGGTCGCACTGAACACGGACGCCCAGCACCTCTCGGACGTCCCCGTCGAAACCCGGCTCCTCATCGGACGTCAGCAGACCAAGGGACTGGGTGCGGGGGACAAGCCGTGGGTCGGTGAAGAGGCGGCTCTGGACAGCCAAGGGGAGATACGCGACGCGATCGAGGGGTCGGACATGGTGTTCGTAACCGCCGGACTCGGTGGAGGGACCGGGACCGGGAGCGCGCCCGTCGTCGCGAACCTCGCGAGGGCGACCGGGGCGCTGACGATCGCGGTCGTCACGACACCCTTCGAGGTCGAGGGACGCCTCCGGTCACAGAACGCCGAGGTGGGTCTCGAACGGCTTCGACGGGAAACCGACACCGCGATCGTCATCCCGAACGATCGGATACTCGATATCGCGGGCAATCTCCCGCTGCAACAGGCGTTCACGGTCGCCGACGAGATCCTCATGCACAGCGTGAAGGGGATCGCCGACCTCATCACGACGACGGGACTGGTGAACCTCGACTTCTCCGACGTGCGAACGATCCTCGAAGACGGCGACGTCGCGATGATCGGGCTGGGAGAGAGTCGGTCGGACGCGCCTGCTCAGGACGCGGTGAGAGACGCCATCCGATCACCCCTGCTCGACGTCGACCTGAGCAGGGCACGCGCAGCGCTCGTCAACGTCACGGGGGGACCGGATATGACGATCGAACAGGCGGAGATGGTGCCCGAAGAGATCTACAAACGGATCGACGAGAACGCCCGTATCATCTGGGGGACCTCGATCAAGGACTCTCTGGAAGGGACGATCCGAACGCTCGTGATCGTCACTGGAGTCGACTCGCCCCAGATCTACGGCTCGACGAGACCCGAGAGCGAGCGCGACCGTCGGCACCAGCCGAACGGGCCACGGCTCATCGACCGTGTCGACTGACGCGGCGCCAACAGGGTTCGCATCCTCGTCGTCGCCATCGCTTCGACCCAGCACCCGTTAGAACGACCTCGGTAGCCGTTGTACAGAGCGAACCGTGTTCATCTAAACGTATATCACCGATCGTCGAGTCAGATCGGTATGGATGGTGAATTGGACTGGCTGGACCTCGAGGACGGTGAGGAGGTGTTGTGGTCCGATACCCCCCACCCGTACAGCCTCATACCGGCGTTCGTCGTCGGCATCGCGCTCTCTCTCGTAGTCGTCGGACTCGTGATTATCGCCTCGGCGTACCTGACGTACAAGAACAAGAACTACGTCGTTACCACCGACGCACTGTACAAAAAGACGGGAGTGTTGTCGATCAACGTCAAACGGATAGAGTTCGACAAGGTCCAGGACACCTCGTATCGGCAGACGTTCCTCGGGACGCAGTTCGGGTTCGGAATCGTCGAGGTGAGTACGGCAGGTGGTGGAAGCGTCGAACTCCGATTCGAAGACGTGAGCGAGCCACAAGCGCTTCAGTCACTCATCAACAAGCAGCTGAGGCGACGAGAGGGCCGCGATTCACCCACCGACGAGAAGGCCGCTGTCCTCGAGGAGATCCTCCACGAACTGCGCTCGATTCGCGATACCATCGAGAAGGCAGATACCGAAGCGCCCGGGACCGGAGACCCTGATCACCGGACAGCCGGGGGTTCACGTTCCGAACCGTCCTCGACACCTCGACGGGGGACCGAGAACGATACCGACAGGGGACGGACCTCGAGCGAGAGCGGTGGTTTCGAAGGTATCGAGGAATCCGATCGGGAACCGGGTCGATGACCGTAGAGAGGTGGCTGGTCCGGGAACCGGATGAAGAAGTCCTCTGGGCCGGACGCCCACGGGTCACGCCCACTCTCTCACGGGCTCTCGGCACCGTCGTTACACTGGTGGCCCTCGCGTGGGTCGTCTTCGGAGGCAACGGTTGGATACTCGCGTTGGTCGTGCTGGTGAGCCTGC
>SKXI01000040.1 GCA_007128515.1 Halococcaceae archaeon
GCCGTCTCGCAGGTCACCGTCGAGACCGACGAGGGCGAGAACGTCGTCGACCTCGAGTTCGTCGAGATCGAGACGCAGACGGGTCGCTCGGCCGGCGAGTCGACGCTGCTCAACGGCGCCATCGTCGACAAGGAGCCGGTCCACGACGACATGCCGACCGACTTCGAGGACGCCTCGATCCTGCTGCTGCGCGACCCGATCGAGGTCGAGGAGGCCGACGTCGACACGCAGGTGAACATCGAGAGCCCCGACCAGCTCCAGCAGTTCCTCGACAGCGAGGAACAGCAGCTCCGGGACAAGGTCGAGCAGGTCAAGGCCACCGGCGCGGACGTCGTCCTCTGTCAGAAGGGCATCGACGACCTCGCCCAGCACTTCCTCGCGAAGGAGGGCATCCTCGCGGTCCGCCGCGCGAAGAAGTCCGACCTGGAGTTCCTGAAGGAGGTCCTCGACGCCTCGATCGTCACCGACCTCGACGACGTGAGCGAGGCCGACCTCGGCCACGGCTCCGTGTCGTACGACGAGGAAGAGGGCATGTTCTCGATCGAGGGCGAGGACAGCCACGGCGTCACGCTGCTGCTCTACGGCTCGACCGACCACGTCGTCGACGAACTCGAACGCGGCGTCTCCGACGCGCTCGAGGTCGTCGCCCAGACGATCTCGGACGGGCGCGTCCTGCCCGGCGGCGGCGCGATCGAGGTCGAACTCGCCCGACGCGTCCGGGACTACGCTGACTCGGTCTCCGGTCGCGAGCAGCTCGCCGTCGAGGCGTTCGCCGACTCGCTCGAGCTCGTCCCGCGCGTGCTGGCCGAGAACTCCGGTCAGGACCCGATCGACACGCTCGTCGACCTCCGCGCGGCCCACGAGGGCGGCGACGAGCGCGCCGGCCTGAACGTCCTCACCTCGAGCGTCGAGGACACGTTCGAGGCGGGCGTCGTCGAGCCGGCCCACGCGAAGGAGCAGGCGCTCTCGTCGGCCACCGAGGCCGCCAACCTCGTCCTGAAGATCGACGACATCATCTCCGCCGGCGACCTCACGACCGAGGGCGACGGCGACGACGAGGAGATGGGCGGCGCTGGCGGCATGGGCGGCATGGGCGGCATGGGTGGCATGGGCGGCGCGATGTAGACGTCGGTCACAACCACTCCCCCAGAACCCGCACTGACGACCGATCACGCTTCTTTCGACGGACCACACGACCGGACTCCAGTCTCTGTCCTACGCTCCCTGTATCTCCACCGATCGAATGCTCACTGGCTCCGTCCTCTCCGTCGGAGCGACGTTCGTCAGATCCGTATCGACCGAAACCGGGATATCACAACTCTCTACCTTTCCTCGTTTTACCACTGACCGAAGTAATCCTTTATCTATAAGGTGTACGATCTATGCATCGAGGCGTCGTTTACGTTCGCGATGAAACCACCTTCGTCCGGAGCCTCGCTCTTCGTCGATATCCTCGAACGGTACTGTGTGACCCATCTCTTCGGGAACCCCGGAACGACCGAACTACCGATACTCGAGGCACTGGTCGACAGCGACGTCGAGTACGTCCTGGCGCTGCACGAGGACGTCGCGGTCGGGATGGCCGCCGGCTACGCCGGTACCCGGCGGTATCACTCCCACCACGATCCGGCCGTCGTTCCCGTGGGAGTCGTCAACCTCCACCTGATCGGCGGGCTCTCACACGGGCTCGGAAACCTCTACAACGCGAGGACGATGGGTACTCCGCTCGTCGTCACCGCCGGCGACTACGCACGGACGGCCCGCCACGAGGAACCGATACTCAGCGGTGATCTCGTCGCGCTCGCCCGACCGTTCACGAAGTGGAGCACCGAGGTACGGGACGTCGAGGCGCTCCCGGCCGTCATGCGTCGAGCGTTCCGCATCGCCCTGACGCCACCGACCGGACCGGTCTTCGTGAGCCTCCCGCTGGACGTCCTGACCGCCGAGACCACCGCCGCTCCGGAACGGCTCGGCCCGATCCCGAACGCCGGTCGGGGCGACCCCGGGCAGATCGAACTGGCCGCGGACCTGCTCGTCGAGGCAAAGAACCCGCTCCTCGTGGTCGGGGACGGTCTCGCCCGTGCCGGATACCGGGCCATCGACGCCGCACGTGAGTTCGCGGAAGCCGCTGGCGCCCGTGTCTACGGCGAACTCTACGCGAGCGAGATCGCGTTCCCGACCGACCACCCACAGTGGATCTCGTACCTGCCGCTGGCGAACGACGACCTCGCTCGTGGGCTGTTGGACACCGACACGATCGTCTTCGCCGGCAGCTCGACGGTCGATACGTTCCTCCGACGAGGGGGAGAGCTCGTCGGATCGGAGACGACGTGCATCCACATCACGGACACGGGAACGGGGATCGGGAAGAACCAGCCAGCGGACGCGGCGGTCGTCGGCGATCCCGGTCTGGTGATGGCCGACGCCGCACGCCTGCTCCGCGAACGGCTTCCGGACGACGATCGAGCCGATCGTCGGTGCCGGATCGCCGAGGAGAAACCGGCGATCGTGGAGCGGTTGTCGCCCCCGACGCCGCCGGAACCGGAGGAGGGACTCCTCTCGAAACCCGATCTGGTGGACGCGCTCCGGGGCGCGTTCCCCGACGCGTACGTCGTCGACGAGGGGCTGACGGCGAAGATGGTGCTCCTCGCGCGGTGGCACCTCGCCCCGGAGCGATACCTCTCGAACAAGGGGCTCTGTCTGGGGTACGGCCTCCCGGCCAGCGTCGGGGCCGCGATCGCGGAGCGACAGGTCTCCGATCCGCTCCCCGTCGTGGGCTTCGTCGGCGACGGTTCGTACCTCTACTACCCACAGGCGGTCTACACGGCCGTCCGGTACGGGGTGGACCTGACCGTCGTCGTCCCCGACAACCGGACCTACCGGATCCTGAAGGACAACTACCGCCGGTTCTTCGAGGGGGAACGACTCGACGCACTCGGCGGGCTCGACTTCGACCCGCCGGTCGACATCGCGGCCAACGCGGGGAGCCAGGGCGCCCACGCTCTCTCCGTCCGAACCCCGGCGGAACTGGACGCGGCGCTTCGCTCCGCCCGCGAAACCACGGGACCGACCGTCCTCGACGTTCGGGTCCAGGACTGATCTCCGAACCGGTGTACGGTGCACGTCCCTGCGCGAGGATCCTCACGGTTCGCCGTGTTGCGTGGAAGGTCGAGCGTCCGACCGGTTCGGTTAGTCGGTTCGCTCGACGGGCTTGCCTTCCACGGACGGGTCGTACCGATGACAGGCGACGGGTCGAGGGGCGTCACCCGCTCCTGACGACGGCTCCTCGCGCATACAGACGCTCGTGAGGACCTCCGCGAGTGCCTCGCGTGCGCGTTCGGTGTCGCCTCCTTCCAGCGCCGCCAGACTCTCGGAGAGCGCCGATTCGAGCCCGTCGTCTTCGAGGGGCCCCGGGAGTCCGAGCGCCTCGCGCATCTCAGCGGTACCGTCTCCGTTCTCGGACCCGACCACGAACGACGCGGCCGGCCGTTCCGGGTCTACCTCACCTGCGTCGAGCCGGACCAGGAGATCGACGAGCGCCCGCCACCGGTCCTCGGCGATACCGAGATCCGGCGGCGGGATCACGACCGGACATCGCGGGTGGAACGAACAGCCGGTGGGCGGGTCGGCGGGATCGGGCTCGACGACGCTCTCCGCGGTTTCGGGTGGGGGATCGCTCGGATCGAGGCTCGGCACCGAGTCGACGAGCAGACGCGTGTAGGGGTGTTTCGGGTCCGAGAGTACCTCTCCGGTGGGACCGCGCTCGACGATCTCGCCGAGGTACATCACGGCGACGCGGTCACAGAACCGACCGACGACGTCGATGTCGTGACTGACGAACAGCAACGAGAGGTCGAACTCCGCCTGGATCTCCGAGAGCAGCGAGAGGACTCGTGACCTGACCCGGCCGTCGAGCGCACTCACCGGTTCGTCCGCGACGATCAGGTCGGGCGTGAGCACGAGCGCCC
>SKXI01000259.1 GCA_007128515.1 Halococcaceae archaeon
AGGATCAGTACCTCACAAGTCGTCCTCGGCGAGTCACTCTGACGCTTGATTTCCCTCGAAGATTGCAGTGATCGGTGCAGTTCTCCCCACAGATCGACGAGAACCGGTCGTCCGGTGGTCGAATCGCGGGGACGGCCTGACGGACCGAGAGGGCCGTCCACGCTGCTCGTCAAAGCATCATTGGAAATCCGTTGAACGGCAACTTCCAGCGATGACGGCCGCCACGGCGGGGCGTCGCCACGTAGACGCCAGTGGACTTCTGGATCAGCGGACTCACCACCACGGACAGGAGACGGACGACCGAATCTCGCGTCGTCGTCGTGAGTGTTCGTTCGGAGAGCCGATACGACGCTTCGAAACCGAACCGTTTGCTGTAGTGGTATCGCGCCTCGCGTGGGGTGTCGGTGAACGGCGCGTCAGCTGCATAACCGTGACGCGCCACGCTATACTCGTCGTACCGTCCGTTCAGGTACGTACAATCGATGGAGACGGGAAATTCGACGGTCACAGCTGAACCGTCGGGTGTCGCAGTCACCTCGTGGTCGATCACGCGACTCCAGCCTTCCGAGAACTCCCGCTCGATCGTCTTTCCCCATCGGATGATCGGTATCACGTAGCTCGTAGGTGTCTACTTCGTCGATCTCCGCGTGAGCACCGAGATCGAGTTTCCGCCGGAACGCTGGGCGGTGACCCTCCGGTCGCACGCCCGACTCGTCCTCCACGAACCCGGTGTGCACCTCACATACACACCACCGCCGCTGCTGGAACGGCTGATCGAAGATACACGGGGGATTCACCAGTAACTGCCGATCTCACGGGAGACGCTCGCTACCACTACATAACCGCGGTGTGAGGCCCGACAACAGACGAATGTTTCTCGGGATCGTGCGGATCGGAGACGCGTGGTCGCGGATAGGAAACCGGGTCGAACGGGTGAACTCCAGGGTTATCCAAGGGTGACGATGGCGATCAATCCAGCATTGATGAGTACAGCGAGAGTCCAGGGCCCGGCGAGAGCGAACGGGATGATGGCCGTGTACTGGTCCGGTAGAAGCGGACGTAGTGCCAACCCGACCCCTATAGCGCCCGCTTTGATCGGGATCATCACCCAGTAGCCAGTGCCATCGATCGCCCCACGTGCGAGCGGATTCTGTTCGATGAGGCCGTGCTGGAGTCCATGAACGGTCGTAACGATATCGAGAGTCGCGCTCACAGCGACGAGGAGCCACAAGAGCCGTTCGTTCCGGGCTACCACCCTCCATCGAGCACTCGCTATCAGCCCGTCTCCATCGCTTTCTATCTCTTTGCGTGTGGTTCGAATATCCACGTTCCCTCCCTCCAGGCGGGTTGTTCCCACTCATACTGTTGAGGCACTTTGTTATCGAGTTCGTACGGCTGTCCACCGCAACTCTATACCACACCTACTTTCCCGCTCGCGAACGACACTCGTCTCCCTCTTCCTTTCGTCCGCCCAGATATCAGATATAGAGTGAGATTAGCAACGAACTACCCGAGACGATCACGACCAAGTTGTTGGCGACGACCACGAGTCCGACGAGTACCAGAACAGCGATCCAAATATTCATACCGTGAACGAGGAGTCCGTGTATCGGGGGAGCGGCGGACCGGAACTGGTCGATCGTGACGTGAAACATGGTCACGACGAGACCGACCACAACGAGATGCACCACGGTCACGGCGATCAGACCTCCTTGCAAGAGTTCACGCATCACTGGATTCGCCTCAACGCCGATCCCGTACTTCGATACCGCGATCATCGTGGTCAAGAGGTCGAGAGGGAGCAAGAGAACGAGCGCGATAGCGAACCAGCACCACCATCGCCCAACGTACTCGTCTACTTCACCGGTAGTGCACATCGTTCTGGACGTATCAACGATTCGTGGACGGTGGGTATATCAGTTGTTTACGGTATTCATAGGTAAACGGATTCGGAGCGGCGGGTCTGTCGGGCCCGTGAGTGTGCCCAAACCCTTCGTAGCCGCTGAATGCGGTGAGTCACACTCCGATTGCAACCACGCAGCTGACACCGTGAGACGAGCGATCGTGAACTATGTGAATTTCTCGAATGAACGGACCCATCGACGTGTCCTCTCCCGTAGGGCTGGTGGAAAGTACCTACTCGTTCAGGGACGTCGCGATAGCAGACACCGATCTTCTACGGTGAGCGAGTGATAAGCGATCGGTGGGGACCGTCCGTCGTCCCGAGGTCCTCGCGGACAGGATCGCCGTGGACGTACACCCGTACGGAACCCCGGTCTATCCGGTCGAGAGCGGGATAACGGGTCGCTACAGGGAGCGGTGCCGAGACGATTGCCGCCCTCTCCGGGGGTTGACCATCCTACGGACTGCTGTAATTCGTTACCGGCACGATCGCAGGAGGGTCGTTTTGAGCCGGTAGATCGGTACAGCAGATCGTACCGAATTTCGGTTTCCCCGTGTGCGCCCGGTCGTCGGCAGGAAACCCAGCGAGTATGGGGGCGACTGTCCGGTCGGCATGAAGACGACCGTCGGCTCTGGCCCGAGGGTCGTCCCGGCGTCGGTCGATGGTTCTGGAGACGATCGAACCCCCAGTAGCGTGACCGGATGGAGATGATCGACGTGGTAGTATCACGGATCTCGTAACGGCGGCCGATGTCGTTCGACTGGCGTTCTTCTCTCATTCGACGAACCGTTCGTGACGACGTCGGCACCCCCACCGAAACGCCGTCGTTCGCGTCCTCCGGCGGGGAAGATCACGGCCTATCGAAGAGTCTAAGTCGGGGGACGGCACCACCACCGCGTCGGGACGCCGAAGGCCGCCACCGGTCCCGGAACCCTCAGCCGAGACTCACTCGAGGTCGAACCGGTCGAGGTGCATCACGTTGCCCCACGTCTCCACGAAGTCGTGGACGAACTTCTCCTCGTTGTCGTCGCTGGCGTAGACCTCGGAGATCGCCCGGAGCCGGGCGTTCGACCCAAAGACGAGGTCGAAGCGCGTTCCGGTCCACTCGACGTCGCCGGTCTCCCGGTCGCACAGTTCGTAGACGGCCTGGGCGTCCTCCGAGGCCTCCCAGCCCAAGATGTCCTGGGAGTCCTCGGAGGTCGCCCACTCGTAGTCCATGTCGAGCAGGGTCCGGAAGAAGTCGTTGGTCAGCGTCCCCGGCCGGTCGGTGAAGACGCCGAGGTCGGTGTCCTCGTAGTTCGCGCCGAGCGCGCGCATGCCGCCGACCAGCGCCGTCATCTCGTGGGCCGTCAGGTTCAGCAGGTCGGCCTTGTCGACCAGCAGCTCCTCGGCCGGCTCCTCGTGGCCGTTCCCGAGGTAGTTCCGGAACCCGTCGACCTCGGGTTCGAGCACCTCGAACGAGTCGACATCGGTCTGCTCCTGCGAGGCGTCGGTCCGTCCCGGCTCGAACGGGACCTCCACGTCGTAGCCCGCCTCGCTCGCCGCCTGCTCGACCGCCGCGTTCCCGCCGAGCACGATCAGGTCCGCGAGCGAGACCCGCACGTCGTCCGATCGCGAGGCGTTGAACTCCTCCCTGATCTCCTCGAACGTGTCGAGGATCGTCGTCAGCTGCCCGGGTTCGTTCGCCTCCCAGTCCCGCTGGGGTCGGAGGCGGATCCGGGCGCCGTTCGCGCCGCCACGCTTGTCGCTGTCGCGGTACGTCGACGCCGACGCCCAGGCGGTCTTGACCAGCTGTGAGGTCGACAGCCCCGACTCGAGCAGCCTCTCCTTCAGTTCGGCGATCTCCTCCTCGTCGATCAGGTCGTAGTCGGCCTCGGGGATCGGGTCCTGCCAGAGCATCTCCTCGTCCGGGACCTCCGGACCGACGAGTCGGGACGGCGGGCCCATGTCGCGGTGGATCAGCTTGTACCAGGCCTTCGCGAAGGCGTCCTGGAACCGCTGTGGGTCCTCCCGGAAGCCCTCGATGATCTCCCGGTACTCGGGATCGCGCTTGAGCG
>SKXI01000300.1 GCA_007128515.1 Halococcaceae archaeon
AGCAGCTTGCCGGCGACGAGCGCGGCGAGTCCGATCGGGTAGGCGACGGTGACGACCCGGAGTATCGCACGGTCGGATCGGTCGAACTCGCTCCCCGTGAACATCGTGATCAGCTGACGGATCGCCCCGAAGACCGTCAGCATCACTCCGCCGAGGACGGCGAGGGTGACGTGGGCGTCGATCACCGCCGACCGTCCGAGTACCGAACCGAAGACGGGGGTCGTGACGTCGACGACGAGCAGGCCGCCGAGGAGCGTCGCGACGGCGAAACACCCGATCGCCAGCGAGAACGAGGCCTCCGTCGCGTCGAGGCGCTCCACCCGCGCGAGCGTCCGGGCGAGGTTGTAGCCGAAGACCCAGAACCCGGCGACGGCGAGCGCCGCGAACCCGATCGCGAGGGCGAGCCGCATCGTGAGAAACGCGAGGACGAGCCCGACGAGGCCGACCGCGGCGAGCGCGACCTGGAGGCGTGCGAGTCGTCGCGAGTGGAGCGTGACGCCCGACCAGACCGGGACGAACTGCGTCATCGCGCCCATGATCGTCAGGCCGACCCAGCCGGCGACGAGGAGGTGGGCGGAGGCGGCGGCCTCGAACCCGAGGACGAGCCCGAGCGCCCGACCGATGCCGACCAGCCCACCGAGCAGGAGAAACGCGAGGCCGACGACGAAGTGACACAGCGGGATCGCCATCGGGGGCTGTCGGTCCGTGTCGAGGCCGGCGGTGGCGACGCTCATGGTCGTCCGTGGGCGGCGAGACCCTCTCGTCGTGCCGGCGAACGTGTTCGGGTTGCCGACCCCGACGACGGAGATCGACGCGAGCCGATCGGTCTCGACCGGGTTCGATCGCCCTCATCCGCAGCTCTATCGCATCGAGACGAGGTCGACGACGACCGAGGAGGCCAGCCAGCCGTCGGTGTTGTCCTGTTCGCAGAAGACGACACGAGAGCCGCTGCGTGCCGTCGTCACCGCGGGACACTCGCCCGTCTCGAACGGGCACTCGCCACACCGCTCGGGAACGTCGATGGTGCGTTCGTCGGACATGGTACTCACTTTCGGCTTCGTTCGCATCCCGCTAAACGAGCGAGCCGAATCCCAGTCGGTGAGAATCGGCCCGACGGGCGCTTGGAGGGATCATCGGAGGAACTCGTGGTCCCTCTCGACACCCGCCCGCACGTACGAGCGGTCCGGTCGAGACACCCCGAAGTCGACCCGATCGAGACGCCCCCCTGGAAGCGGGAGGTGCCCCGGGGCGGGGCCGTCGCCGTCGCCCGGTCACGTCGCTTCGCAACCGGTCACGTCCCGACCGGCCGAGGGCGAGAGTATATAAACCACCCACGATATCGGTGGCCAATCCTGGTGGTCGTCCCATCACTCCGAGGAGGTATGAGCCAGGCACCGACGGCGGCCGCGGGGGTGGGACCCCGCGATCCGACCGTCAGAACGGTCGAGACGGAAGACGAGGTTCGGACGCTGCTGCGCGCGCTCGAGGACGGGGACTGTCGAACCATCCTCGAGGCCACCGGCGAGAAGGCCCTGTCGGCGACCGAGCTCTCCGAGCGCTACGACCTCCCCACGTCGACGGTCTACCGGAAGCTCGAACGGCTCACCGACGCGGGGCTCATCGAGGAGCGTATCCGCATCCACCGGACGGGCAGACACGTCAGCGAGTACGTCCGGTGTGTCGGCGACGTCCGGTTCTCGGTCGGCGACGGGGAAGCGGAACTGGAGGTGATCCGTCGCGAGCGCGAGGACCCCTGGTGGTCGCTGTCGGCGAGGGTGGAGCGATGAGATGGTCGACGTCTCCGACCTGCGGCCCGGCCACCGACCAGCGCCGGGTGAAACCCTTTCACGTCGCCGAACGATGTCTCCGAGAACGGACCGACGGGGTCGCCACACCATGGAAGAGTACGAGTTCACCTGTCCCGACTGCGAGCAACGGATCGAAGTGAACGGTCCGATGCGCGAGGCCACGTTGGCGAACGGCTGTCCCGTCTGCGGGGCCGCCGTCTCGGCCGAACACTTCGTCGAGCCCTAGCGACCGGCGCGTTCGAGACGCCGTCTCCTCCCGTTCATCCCGGCACGTTCGACGCGTCGACCCGTTACTCGCCGCCGTCGCGGTCGATCTCGGTCAGCCGCCCGCTCAGCTCGTCGGGCAGGAACCGGTAGAGCTGGATGTCGAGGTCCGCCTTCGACCGGCCCCAGATCTCGAACAGCGGTCGCTTCGCCTCCCCGTACTGTTCGATGTGCTCGACCGTCAGCTCGCTCACCGGGATCTCCTCGAGCGTCCCCGTCGCGACGACGCTCCGGTAGACCGATCCCCCCGCCTCGTCCTCGTAGACGACGAGGCGCGCCGAGGGACTGGACGCGAGAAACCGCCGTTTCTGACTCTCCGGGGTCGAGACCAGCCGCATGTAGAAGGTGCGCTCCCCGGCGTCGAAGCCGTACGAGATCGGGATCGCGTACGGCTCGTCCGAGCGGGCGAGCGCCAACACGCCCGTCTCGTGGCGACCGAGGAACCCGTCGATCTCCTCGCGAGCCATCTCGGTCTCCTCCGCGAGTTCCATACCGGACCCGAACGCGCCGGCGACGTTAAGTCATTCGTCGTCGACCGCCTCGATCGCGTCGCACGCTCGTGATCGGCACCCTCGGACCGGGGCCCCCTTTCCCCCCGCACAGCCACCCCCTCGCGCAGCCATCCTCTCGACGGATCTCGAGGGCGATCGCCGGTCGTCTCCACGGATCGGACCGACGCCACCCGATCCCGGTGCGGAGCCGCTCACGGGTCGGCCTCGAGGAGGTCCTCGAAGACCTTCCGCTGGGCCGCGCTCAGGTGTTCGGTGAGCGTCGACCCCGAGATCCCCAGTTCGGCGGCGATCTCGGTCGCGTTGGCCCCTTTCGGCCGCTCGAAGTAGCCCATCTCGTAGGCCGTCTCGAGCACCTCGCGCTGGCGGTCGGTCAGCTTCCCCCGGTTGACGAAGACGCGTTCCTCCGGATCGCCCGCGAGCGGTGGCTGAAGCAGGCGTCTTACGTCGACCGCGGGAAAGCGCTCTCGGAACTCGCCCATCACCGCCTGTAGCTGCTCGAAGCTCTCGGCGTGAAAGACCAGCGTCACCTCGTCCTCCGAGGCGACGTACCGGTGGACGGGGCAGCCGAACCGGCCGAGACACGCACACGGACAGCTCGGATCGCCTCCGTGCGCGGTTCGAAACACGTTCGCCGTCCCGTAGGAGAAGACCGGGCCGTCCGGCCAGCCCTCCGGTGGATCGTCGACGGTGGCGATGAACTCGGAGACGCTCTCTTCGCCCCGCCCGGTGACGCTCGTCGACACCTGGTCGATCACCGTCCCCGTCCCGCTCGCGAAGCGACCGATCGAACACTCCCCGTCGGTGCTCACCGTCACCGTTGCTCGGATCCCGGGCACCACGTCGTCCCGTTCGCACCCCCACGCCTTCAGCGTGTGGACGGCGGCGACCGCTCGTTCGGGAGCGCCGTCGATCGCGCTCGGGAAGCCGACCGTCGGGATCGAGAGCACCGCGACGCTCGTCTGTGCCGCGTGATCGTCGTTCTCGACCGGCAAGCGGTCCGGTCCACGACCGGGACGACGAGCGTTCCGGGCTACCGGGCTATCACCGCGTCACGAACGTCAACACGGGAGAACCACCGGCCGGGAGAGCTGGAGAGCGACGACGACGGACTCGAAGGAAGCGAGGTGAGGGCGAGCGGCGACGGATCGGGTCGAGCAACGCGAGGCCGGGGAAAAGACGAGCCAGCCGTCGGTGTTTCCGGTCGGAAGAGCGTCGAGACGGAGCCGGTCGAGCTCCCCCCGGGCGCGTTCGAGCTCCGCGGACTGCCCGAGCGGGCTCGAGCGATGCAGCTCGCCGACGAACTCGTGGCGATCGACTCCGACGGGGAGCTGACCGTGGTCGCGGACGACCTCGACGGGACGCTGTCGGTGGTCG
>SKXI01000031.1 GCA_007128515.1 Halococcaceae archaeon
ACGTACGACCTCCCCAAAGAACGGGAGTTCCGCGTCGAGGCGAAGTTCTACGTGGACGGGCCGGTCCCGAACGGAGACGTCGATCTCTCGTACCTGGGCCCGACGGTCGAGGGGACGGACAGGACGACGCTTACCCCCGACGAGCGCGACCTCGTCCTCGCGGTCCAGGACGGCTTTCCGGTGACCGAGACGCCGTACGCGGACGTCGCCGCCGAGGTCGGTGTGGAGACCGACTGGGTGCTCCGGACGCTCTCTCGGTTCGTCCTGGAGGGGAAGATCAGGCGGATCGGCGTCATCCCGAACCACTACGCGCTCGGCTACACCGAGAACGGGATGACCGTCTGGAACGTGCCGGACGGTCTCGTCGAGGAGGTCGGCCCGTCGGTCGCCTCGCTCCCGTTCGTCACCCACTGTTACGAGCGCCCGCGCCACGAGGGGGTCTGGCCGTACAACGTCTTCGCGATGACCCACGGGCGGAGCGAGGCCGAGTCCGAGCGGCGGATCCGCGAGGTGCGAGACCGGATGGCCGAGTTCTTCGACGTGGACGCCGAGCCCTCCTCGGGCGTTCCCGCACCCGAGATCGGTTTCGGCGGGTGGGACACGCTCTTTTCGACGCGGATCCTGAAGAAGACCGGCATCAGGATGGACGAACGGGCGAGCGCGAACACGGCGTGATACCGCCATGATCCCGCTCTTTCACGACTTCTCGGGAGCGACCGTGTTCGTCCTCGGCGGCGGTCCGGTCGGCGCACGGAAGGCCAGACGCTTCTCGCGCGAGGCCAGGACCGTTGTGGTGAGTCCCGAGTTCTCCGACGAGAGCTTCGGCGGGGCGGAACTCGTCAGAGAGGCCCCCGACGCCGACGGCGTGTGCGAGTGGCTCGACCGGCTGGAGCCGGCGCTCGTGGTCTGTGCGACGAGCGACGAGGAGATCAACGAGGCCGCGGCGACGGCCGCCAGAGAGCGGCACGCGCTCGTGAACAGGGCGGACCGGTCCGGAGAACGGGAGCCGGGGGGCGTCGTCGTGCCGGCGACGGTCCGCGACGACCCCGTGGTCGTGGCCATCGCCACCGGAGGGACCGCTCCGGCGCTCTCGAAGCACCTGCGGAAGCGGCTAGAGCGCGAACTGGAGGGAGCCGGTGCGATGGCGGCGTTGCTCTCGGTGCTCCGAACCGAGCTCAGGGAGGCGGGCCACCCGCCGGAGCGACGACGGGCCGCGGTGGGTGCGGTCGTGGAGTCGTCGGCGGTTTGGAAGGCTTTACGTACGGGGGGGTCCAAGCGCCCGGAGGTGGCAGACGACGTGATCGAATCCGCGCTCGAGACGGGAGGTGAGGACGGGTGAACACCGGGGTGCTGTGCGGCGTCCGCGTCACCCACGAGAGCGCCGGCGTCGACGGGATCGGTGCCGTCTGCACCGACACGGAGGCGGAGGCGGTTGCGGCGCTCCTCGGGTTCGAGGGGATCACCGAGGCGGTCGTGCTCCAGACGTGCAACCGTGCCGAGGCGTACGTCGTCGCCGATACGACGGAAGCGGGGCGAGCGGCACTTTCGACCTACGTCGCGGCCGTCGACGAGGAGGCGGCGGTGTGGAGCGGACACGAAGGGAGCCTCGAGCACCTGCTCCGCGTCGCCTGTGGGCTCGAATCGATCGTGCTCGGCGAGGATCAGGTGCTCGGCCAGCTGCGGGAGGCGTACGAGGCCGCCCACGGCGCGGACGGGATCGGCGTCGTCCTCGAGGACGCGCTGTTGAAGGCGATCCACGTCGGCGAGCGCGCCCGGACGGAGACGGCGATCAACGAGGGGATCGTCTCGCTCGGGAGCGCCGCCGTCTCGCTCGTCTCCGAGGAACGGCCGCTCTCCGAGACGACCGCGCTGGTCGTCGGCGCGGGGGAGATGGGACAGCTCGCCGCCCGGGCGTTCGCTTCCCGCGACGTCGACCGGCTGATCGTCGCGAACCGGACGGTCTCACACGCCGAACACGTCGCGAGCGAGGTCGGCGTGACGGCGGAGGGGATCGGTCTCGACGCGCTCTCGCGTGCGACCGAGGAGGCCGACGCGGTCGTCACCGCGACCGGTGGTCCCGAGCCGATCCTGGACGGGGAGACGATCGGTGACGGCCCGTCGGTGGTCGTCGACCTCGCCTCGCCCAGGGACGTCGACCCGAGCGTCGGGGAGCGGGAGGGGATCGCCGTCTACGACCTCGACTCGCTGGAGGCGATCACCGAGTCGACCCGGGCGGAACGGGCGGCCGCCGCCGAGGAGGTCGAGGAGATGGTCGAGACCGAACTCGACCGGCTGCTCCGCGGGTTCAAGGCGAAGCGGGCGGACGAGGCGATCGGCGCGATGTACGAGAACGCCGAACGGATGAAACGACGCGAGCTCTCGACGGCGGTGGCCGCCCTCGAGGCACGCGGCGGGCTGACCGAGGAGCAGCACGAGGCGGTCGAGGCGCTCGCGAGCGCGCTGGTGAACCAGCTGCTCGCCGCGCCGACGAAGAGCCTGCGCGAGGCCGCCGCCGAGGACGACTGGACGACGATCCACACCGCGCTCGAACTGTTCGACCCCGAGTTCGAGGAGGCGCCGCCGCTCGGCGGCGGTGCGGGAGGGGAACTCCCCGAGAGCCCGCCGGACGGGCTCCCGCCGCGGATCGCGGCACAGCTCTACGACGACGACTGATCCACCCGGGCTATTCTCCCGAGCAGGAGCGCGCTCACGCCGAGCGCACAGACCAGTCCCGCGAACGCCACCGTGTAGCTGGCGACGCTCGCGACCAGTCCGACGTAGGTCGGCCCGAGGCTGCCGATCCCGAGGTAGATCGTCCGGACCGCCCCGAAGTCGCCGCCCGCGCTCGCGGTCGGAAAGAGCGACATGACGTAGGCGAGCATCGGTGGCGAGAACGCCATCAGCCCGACCGCGAAGACGACGATACCGACGACGATCAGCGCCACGCTCGGGGCGAGGATCAGGATCGCGAGGCCGAGCGCTCCCGTGACCAGCGCCCCGAAGGCGACGCGTCTGCGTCCGAGGCGGTCGCCGACGCCACCGGAGAGCGGTTTGACCACGATCCCGATCGCGAAGAGGACGGCGAAGCCGCCGCCCGCGAGCGCGGGCGAGAAACCCCGTTCGACCTGCAAGAGCGTCGGGAGGAAGCTCACCGCCCCCTGCCAGGTGAAGAGGTAGAGCGAGTAGGCGAGCAGGACGAGACGGACGTGGCCGTCGCCGAGCAATCGCCGCCCGGTGCCGCGGACGTCCAGGCCGACCCGGGAGAGCCGGTAGGGTTCGTCGCTGAAGCGGTGGACGAGCAGGGCGACGCCGACGGCGAGGACGAGTACGGGGAGGAACGCGGCCCGCCAGGTGAAGGCCGCGAGAACGGCGACGGCGAGGCCGGCCGCGAGCGTCCCACCGAGGTCCCAGTGAGCGGTGTAGATGCCGAACGCCCGGCCGCGTTTCGCGTCGAAGAGCTCCGAGAGCGTCGCGTAGGCGGTGCTGGGGAAGAGCCCGGACGAGAGGCCGACGAGCGCGGTTCCGAGGAGGAAGACGAGGAACGTGGGGGAGGCGGCGAGCACCGCGAAGCCGAGGGTGATCCCCGAGAGGCCGGTGACGAGCAGCGTCTTCCTGCTGAGCTGATCCGAGAGTCGCCCGCCGGGGAACTGGCCGGCGGCGTTGAGCCCCCACATGACCGAGAGGGCGACGCCCGCCGCGAGCGGGCTGATCGCGAGCGAGTCGATGATCGTGGGCAGCAGCGGCGAGAGTACGAGCGCCCCGAGGGCGATGGTCGCGTTACCGAGCGAGAGCGCGAGGAGCATCCGTCCGCTCGGCCCGCCGAACAGGCGCTCCTCGCGCGGTGAGTCCATGGGAGGCCTGCGCGATCTGGTGGGTTGAACCCCCGGCTACCGGCAACCCATCAGCGGATCGCCACCGCCTTTTATTCGCGTCCGGTGAGAA
>SKXI01000472.1 GCA_007128515.1 Halococcaceae archaeon
CCCGTCGGCGGCGAACGCCGGCGGGACGAACAGCACCGAGGCGTTCGCGTCCTCCTCGCGCACCGCTTCCCGTACCGTGTCGTAGACGGGGACACCCTCGACCTCCTGGCCGCCCTTTCCGGGCACCGCGCCGGCGACGACGTTCGTGCCGTACTCGATCATCTGCCCGGTGTGGAACGAGCCCTCGCCGCCGGTGATCCCCTGGACGACGACCCTCGTGTCGGAATCGACGAAGACGCTCATGCCGAGACCTCCCGTGCGTTCTCGACCGCACGTTCGACCGCCGCCTCCAGGGTCTCTTCGACCTGGACGAGGTCGGTGTTCAGGATCTCCATCCCCTCCTCGGCGTTCGTCCCCGCGAGCCGTACCACCACTGGCTTCGGGATCTCGTCGAAGCCCGAGAGCGCCTCGTTGATCCCCTTGGCCACCTCGTCACCGCGGGTGATGCCGCCGAAGATGTTGAAGACGACCGACTCGACGTTCTCGTCGGAGAAGACCATGTCCAGCGCGTTCGTGATCCGCTCGGCTTTCGCGCCGCCACCCACGTCGAGGAAGTTCGCCGGTTTTCCCCCGTAGTAGTCGACGAGGTCGAGCGTCGTCATCACGAGGCCCGCGCCGTTGCCGATGATGCCGACGTTACCCTCCAAGCGGACGTAGTCGAAGCCGTACTCGCCGGCCTTCCGTTCGAGGTCGTCCACGTAGGACTCCTCTTCCATCTCCGCCAACTCGGGTTGGCGGAAGAGCGCGTCCTCGTCGACGTTGAGGACGGCGTCGGCGGCGACGACCTCCCCCTCACCGGTGACCATCAGCGGGTTGATCTCGGCGTCGGAGGCGTCTCGGCTCTCGTAGAGGTCGTAGAGCGTGGTGAGCACGCTCACGACGTCGCGGCTCACCTCCTTTGGGATGCCGGCTTCCGCCACTGCGCGCCGGGCCTGGTACGGGTGGAGGCCGAACGCCGGATCGACGTGCTCGCGCGCGATCGCCTCGGGGGTCTCCTCGGCGACCGCCTCGATGTCGACGCCACCCTTCTCCGAGACCATCGCGACGGGTTTCCCCTCGCCGCGGTCCATCGTCACGCCGACGTAGAGCTCGTCGGTGAAGTCGACGGCCGCCTCGACCAGCACGCGGTCGACGTGGTAGCCCTTGAGATCCATTCCGAGGATCGCGTCGGCCGCCTCGCGGGCCTCGTCCTCGTCGTCGACGAGTTCGATCCCGCCGGCTTTCCCGCGCCCGCCGACGTGGACCTGTGCCTTGATCGCTACGGGGTAGCCGATCGACTCGGCCGCCGAGAGCACCTCGTCGGTGGTCTCGGCGAGCTGTGAGTCGGGCGTCGGCATCCCCGCCTCGGCGAAGATCCCCTTCGCTTGGTACTCGTGTAATCTCATTTCTGACTCGCCTGAAGCTGCGAGCAACGGAGAGTTAGTAGTATCGGAACGGGGACGCCTCTCACCGAGCGACCCCGGAAAACCCGTCCCGAGAGTCCCCGGTCCCACGAGCGGGGACCGGGCGCTCCAACGCAGCGATCCGCACCCCGTATGGGTGACGCGATCATCGTCTCGATCCGCGTCGACGCGAACGGACGGCGCTCGTCCGACGACGGCAGCAGCGGCCGTCCACGTCATCGTGTGACACGGAGGGCGATCCCTTAACTGTACGGTTTCAAGCAGATCGTGCCCGTCGACACCGGCCGTGTTGGCCCCGGAACCAGCCGTTATACCGATCGGCATCGATGTGGCCCCATGCAGGCCGTCAGATACCACGATCACGGCGGGCCGGACGTACTGAACGTCGATGAGACCGAGCGGCCCGAGGCGGGGGCCGACGAACTGCTCGTGGAGGTGCGCGCCGCGGCGGTGAACCCCGTCGACACCTACTTTCGGGAGGGGTCGTACCGAGCGCTCGGCCTGCCGATGGTTCCGGGGTCGGACCTCGCGGGCGTGGTTACGGAGACGGACGGTGAGGTCGGGTTCGAGGTCGGCGACCGGGTGTTCGCGACGGGGCTCGGGAAGGCCCACCAGGGCACCTACGCCGAGTACGCGGCGGTGCCGACCGACCGGCTGGCCCGGCTCCCGGAGGGGGTCGACTTCGACGTCGGCTCGGCGACCGCGCTCGTGGGCGTCACGGCGTGGCGGGCACTCGTCGACCACGCACGGCTCGAACCGGGCGAGACCTGCCTGATCCACGGTGCTTCGGGTGGGGTGGGTCACGTCGCGGTCCAGCTCGCGGCCGCCACCGGCGCACACGTCCTCGCGACCGCCTCTCCGGACTACCACGACGAGATCCACGATCTAGGGGCGAGCGAGGTCTTCGACTACGACGACGCGGATCTGCGAGAGCAGGTCGCGGAACACGAACCGACGGTGATCCTCGACCACCGCCTCGACGACTACCTCTCGTTCGACGCGGAGGTCGCGGGCTTCGGCGCGCGTGTGGTCGGGATCGGCGAAAACAGTAAAGAAGCGGGCTTCGAGAACGTCTCGGCCGCCCGCGCGAACGAGTTCTCGCTCCACCTGATGAGCATGTTCAACACCCCGGAGATGGCGCCCGTCCTCGCCCGGCTCGCGACGCTCATGGGGGCCGGGTCGCTCTCGGCGACCGTCGCCCGCCGCTACGGCCTCGACGAGGCGGGCGAGGCACAGCGGGCGGTGATGGAAGAGAGCTTCCTCGGAAAGCTCGTGATCGAACCGTAGCCCACCGATCCGACATGGCGAGCGGGTCCGGCGATACCGTTACGTGTGTGATCGTCGTTCTCACTCCTCATGCCGACGTACGTACTCCTGACCCGGTTCACTCGAACGGGGATCGAGAACGTCCGCGAGAGTCCCGATCGGACGAGGGCCGCGAGGGAGACCATCGAGTCGCTCGGCGGGACCTGGAGGGACTTCTACGTCACGATGGGGCGCTACGACGGCGTCGTCGTCGCCGACTTTCCGGACGAGGAGGCGGCCGCACGGGCGGTTCTCACCCTCGCCGAGAGCGGTAACGTGACGACCGAGACGCTCAGAGCGTTCACGGAAGCGGAGTTCCGAGGGATCGTCGAGGCCATCCCCTGATACGGGTCGCTGTCCCTCGTTTCCGCTCGGACCGAGAGGCCTCCCGGTCCGAGCGGTACGGACCGCCGCAGTCCGCACGGGACGATCGATCGGTTCTCGCCGCACCGTGTGGGGGCAGGTACCTCCGCGGTGCCCGTCGGAGGGGGGCTTTATCGGTCGGGCGTCCCAACGAACGGCTATGTCCGTTTCGTTCGACTTCAGTGACAGCGTCGTACTCGTGACCGGTGCCTGTGGCGCGCTCGGCAGCGCGGTCTGTGAGGCGTTCGCCGATGCCGGTGCGACCGTCGCCGCGAGCGACGTCGTCGCGGTCGACTCCGAGGACTCGTTGCTGGATCCCGACCTCGTCTCGTTCTACCGGGCGGACTTCACCGACGAGGAGGCGGTCGCGGAGACCGTCGATTCCATTACTTCGGACCACGGCGGGATCGACCACCTCTGTGCGATCGCCGGCACCTGGCGCGGCGGCCAGCCGATAGAGGAGACCGACCTCTCGGAGTACGACCTCCTGATGAACGTGAACCTGAAGACCGCGTTCCTCGCGGCGAAACACGCACTGCCGCAGCTTCAGGAGCGCGAGGGGACGGTCGTCGCGGTGAGCGCGAAGTCGGGGCTCGAGGGGGGCTCCGGTGACGGCCCCTACCGGGTGACGAAGGCGGGCGTCAGACTGCTGACCGAGACGATCGCCGAGGAGAACGTCGGCACCGTGCGCGCGAACTGCGTGATGCCGAGCGTGATCGACACGCCGATGAACCGCGAGATGATGCCCGACGCGGACCACTCGGCGTGGGTCGAGCCCGCGGAGATCGCACGGACGTTCCTCGCGCTCTCGTCGGACGCGACGCCGGTGACGAGCGGGGCGGCCGTGCCGGTCTACGGCGAGAAGCG